>JAGQQZ010000583.1 GCA_020425915.1 Planctomycetota bacterium
GTGTCACGAACACCAACGCCACCCCGATGACCCCGACGTCGTTCGGCGGCAGCACCAACGTGCACTTCGAGTACTACAACATGCGCCCGAACCCGGCCGATCCGTTCCGGCCGCTCGACTGTGCCGTGTTCGATCGCGTCGAGTTCCTGACGCCGGCGGACACGCTCTGCGTGTTGACGTCGTGTCACAATGCGACCTTCGGCCCGCAGGAGGGCTACGTCGTCGTGACCGCGCAGTCGCCGTACGTGTTCGACGAGGACTGGTGTTTCGACCACCTGATCGGCTCCGAGCTCGTGGTCAACGCGTCCGGCGTCGTGTTCGCGCTGAACGCCGCTGCGTTCCGGTGCGTCGTGCCACCCGCCGCCCCGTGTCCGGGTGTCCAACCGTGCAACGGCGACATGTACGAGCGTCTTCCGTCCGTCCTCATGGCCGATTCGTTCCTCGCGCTGGCGGGCTCGCAGCTCGCGATGATCAGTGGCTCGTCGGAGCCGACCGATGTGCGCCACCTCTACTTCGAGGTCTGGAACGACAACGAGATCGCGCTGTCGGCGACCCGGCGCTTCAACTGCTGGTTCGATCAACCGCTGACCGTCGTCAGCCCGCTGTTCTCGAATGCGTTCCTCGCCTCGACCGCGAACGCTCCTGACGAACTCGACATCAACTGCGACGGCATCGGCGACGTCGAGACCGGTTGGTTCCGTGTCCGCACGACGGCGATCACGAATCCCGACGGCACGCCGGCCCAGACCGACGACGTCGGGATCCTCGGCGCGATCACCGCGGGCGTCTCCCGACAGATCGACGGCGGACGCCTGCTCTGGCAGGACGCGACTCCGTTCCGGTGATCGACGCCGATTCCCGCAGTCGTCGCTCGATGGCCGCGGGAAGTCGCGTCAGCCGCCCGGTCCGAGCGACACGGGCAGGTGCATGCAGAGTTCGAAGTGCTCGTTGCCGTGCGCGAACGGGCGCCCGATCCAGGCCTCGAAACACGGTTGATCGGCCGGCGTGTAGCCGCTCTGCGGCAGCCACGTCCCGAACATCCAGTCGATCGCCCGCTGTTCCAGGTCGATCGCGCCTCGGATCTCGACTTCGGCAACGCACATCGCAGGGAACTCGAACCGCCCCACCTCGCCCCGGGGTTCGAACTCATCGCACTCGACCGCGACGTCGTAGCGACAGTCGCTCAACGCGACGACGTTCGGGTCGTCCCACATGTAGCCGAGCCACTGGTTGCCAGCACGGCCACGCTCCTCGGCCCACTCCACGAGCCGGCCGGCCGCCGCTTCGACGGCGCCGGGCCGGAAGGGATCGACGACACGAACGTACGCGACCGTGCGCGCCGGAAGTTGACGGATCCTGACCTCGAAACCGTCGGGGTTCTCGCCCGGCGGCAACCGCACGAGGAGGTGGCCGGACCCATCGGGCATCGCTGCCTGTAGGTCGCCGCGTCGCTCGGCGCGGTGACGATCGATGTCGAACTCGCTCGGCGGCACACCGAATCGCTGCTTGAAGGCGCGAGAGAAGTCCGACGACCCGGCGAATCCACAGCGGAGCGCGATGTTCGTCCAGGACGCGCCGACTTCGTGGGAACGCAACCAGAGCGCACGCTCGAGACGCAACCGGCGCACGAACTGGTTCAACGTCTCACCCATCAGCGATCGGAACACGCGATGGAAGTGGAACGGTGAGAACCCCGCCACGTCTGCGACCTCGTCGAGCCGGTGCGGACGCTCCAGGTCACGCACGATGTGGTCGATCGCGCGGTTCACGCAGGCGACGTAGTCGAACCCACGCGGATCTCGGATTTCGTCCGGGTTTCGCAAGATATGGCAAGCAGCGTACCGGATGCGCGGCACGCTACCCACTCATGAAACCCACGCTCCTCGCGCTCGTCGGAGTCCTCGCGGCCTGCGGCAACATGGCTCACGAGTCGTCCTCGAATCCCTCCCCGCAACCGTCCCAGAACGCCATGCAACTCGGCAACTTCTCCGTCAGCCTATCGGTCCAGGATCTCGCCGAGTCACGCGCATTCTACGAGAAGCTCGGCTTCACGCCTGTCGGCGGGCAACCCGAGCACAACTGGCTGATCCTGCAGAACGGCACGACGACGATCGGTCTGTTCCAGGGGATGTTCGAGGGCAACTTGCTGACGTTCAACCCGGGCTGGGACCATCGCAAGGAACACCTCGACGAGTTCACCGACGTGCGCGAACTGCAGCGACGGCTCGAGGCGCAGGGCGTCCAGCTCCACTCCCGTGCCGACGAATCGACGACCGGACCCGCGAGCTTCACGCTCAGTGACCCGGACGGAAACGTGATCCTCGTCGACCAACACCGCTGAGCGGCGCTCAGCGGCTCGCGCGTCGAATCGATCGAACCAGCGCCCGCGCCGGTTCGATCCGCAAGCGCGAATCCGGTCGAATCGGCAACGGCTCCCCGAACGCTCGCGCCGCGAGCAGCTCGCCGGCGAACGGGGCCGTCACGGCGCCACGAGAGCCGTGCGCCAGTGACACCAGCGTCGCGGGTTCCCACGCGTTCGGACTCGGCGACGCGGTCTCGGCGTGGCTTCGAATCGCGGCGCCGAATCGCGCTGTGAAGCGCTGCAGCGACGGCAGGGCACCGACGTACGGCAGTCGATCCGGCGTCGTCGCGCGCACGCCGGCGAAGCGGCGCTCGACGTTCGAATCCGTGAGTGCCACACGCAGCTCCGCGAACGCGGCGAAGTGTGAGAGGATGCGCTCGTCATCACCGTCGCGAACGGCTGCGGACGCGTCGCCGCGATCGTAGGTCGAGCCGATCCAACCGAGCCCTTCGGCGTCGGCCGGTGTCGCGTATCCCGCGCCGCTGAGCACGCTGCGCGGTCGCGCGCTCGCCGGCCATCGCACGGCGACCGTCTGGCCGCGGGTCGGTTCGATCGGCAGGAAATCGGCGTCGATCGCGTGGGCCGTCGCCAGTACCCGGAGGTCGACCTCGGCCGGGGCGACATCGGGTCGGACGTCGATCCGGTCGTGCGCGAGGAGCGTGCGGACGAACGTGGCGACATCAAGCCAGCCCGCGTCCGCGATCCAACCGGCGCCGAACGGGACCGGAATCCCGAACCGCGCACTCGCGGTCTCGCGATCGACCCACTCGACGAGGTCGGCCGTCGCCGGGTTGTCGACCCGCGCGCGCAACTCGTCGAGCTCGCGCTCGTCCCCGACCACGCGCAGGACGCCACACGGTGAGAACTCCGCGAAACGCTCGCGCCGCAGCCATCCGACCGTCCAGCGGAACGCATCCGCGACGACGCCTGCATCGGGAACCTCGTCGCCGCGCCACAACCTCGGCTGCACGACGGCCGCGCGCAGCCCGGACGCGCCCGCGGCGACTCCCGCCGGGTCGACGACCGTGACCGACGTGCCGCA
>JAGQQZ010000584.1 GCA_020425915.1 Planctomycetota bacterium
GACGACCTGGATCGAGACGTCGACGACCGACTCCTCGGCGACGAGCACGTCCTCCGCGACACCGGGCGCCAGGCCGTCGGCGTCGGCGCGGACTCGATAGGTCCCGGGCGACAGACCGGTCAGTTCGAACCTCCCGTCGGGGCCCGACTTCTCGGGGCGGACCTGCATCCCGAGCAGATCGAGCATCTCCTCGGTCGGATCGCTTCGCGGTCGCACGTCCTCGCGTTCGTAGTGGATCTCCGCGCCGGCGACCGGCGAACCGCTGCCGTCGACCACGACGCCCGTGACGCGACCGGCGAGCGGCAACGTCAACACGATGCCCTCGACCGGCAGCGACCCGTCGATGACCACGTCCTCGACGCTGGCCTCGCCGTACTTCCGGTGTGCGCGTCGACCCTGCCGGCCGGAGACGCTGAGTCGGTAGACGCCGGCCGCGACCTTGTCGATCTCGAACTCGCCGTTCTCGTCGGTGCGATCCTGCGCGATGCCGTTCTTCATGATGACGCCGAGCAGGCCCGGTGCGTCGTCGAGGCCGCCGGACTGCACACCGGCCGAGACCCGAATGCCGGCGACCGGTTCGCCGCGCGTGTCGACGACGCGACCGCGAATCGCGCTCTGCGGAAGGTCGAGGTCGACGCGGAAGTCGTGCACGCCTTCAGGGATCTCGATCGAGAGGCTCGCCTGCTGCGGTCGACCACGGAACCGGCTGACCTGGAAGAAGTACTCGCCCGGCTCGAGCCCGATCAGCTCGTAGCGACCGTCCTTGTCGGTCGGCTGGGCACGCAGACCCATGCCGAAGAAACCCTCGCTGTCGGTCGACAACGCGCTGACCATGCCCTCGGCGACCGGCTGGTCGCCGTCACGCACGACGCCCCACACGCGGACGGTGTTCTCCGACTCGTCCTGGATGTCGAAGTCGGTGAACTCGTTCTTCCGCACGCGCACGGTCTTGAGCCGCATGTTGCCCAGCAGGTCGTAGCCGAGGTTCATCGCGCGCTCGCCGATCTTCGACTTGAACACGGCGTACTGGCCGGGCGGGAGACCATCGATCTCGTACTCGCCGTTCTTGTCGGTGCTCGAACTCTTGAACGACCCCGCGGCCATGCTGAACGCCACGATCAGGGCATCGGGCAACGGCTTGCCGGCTCGTCCGGTGACGAGACCTCGGATCCCGCCGCCGGTCTCGATCTCGATGACGATGCCTTCGGTCGGCTGGGCGGCCGTGACCTCGACCGCCTTGACCGAGGACTTCGCGCGGTCGGGGTGACGGGCGGTGAAGCGATGGGCACCTTCGGAAAGGCCGGTGATCTCGAACGTCCCATCGCTCGCGGTCTTGGCGGAGTTCTTCGTCGCCATGCCGAGGAAGTCCACGTCCTGCTGGTCGAAGTTGAGTTGGAAGATCCCGTTGCCGGCTCGCTCTCGGTCTTCGTACGCGGTGACGTCGACGTCGGGCACGGGCGCGCCACTCGTCGCGTCGACGACCTTGCCGCGCGCGACGCAACCGGCCGCCAGCGCGAACCGCAACTCATCGCTCTGCTCACCCGCCGCGAGCGTCACGTTCTGATTGTCCGGATCGAGGTAACCCTCGGCGCGGACGCGGACGCGCACGTTGCCCGGGGGGACACCGGTGATCTCGAACGCGCCGTCGGCCGCCCGGAACTCGCGCCAGTTGCCGTCGAACCCGCGGTCCCCGATCTTGCGACCCTCGCCGATCCGCATCGATCCCCCGCGACGCCAGTTCCGTCGCTCGCTCCGCGGCGGTCGGCCGAAGCCTTCGTCGTCTCCCGCCTCTTCCTCGTCGTCCTCGGCGCTGACCGGGCGCGACCGCGTATCGACGCGGAAGCGTTCGACCGGTTGCCCGGACGCGTCGACGACACGACCCTTGATCGTGACGCCGCGCACGAGCTCGATCCGCACGTCGTCCTCCTCCTCGACGTCGTGTCGGAACTTGATCTCGGTGACGTATCCCGGCTTGCTCGTCTGCAGGAACACCCGCTTCGCGGTCAGGTCGGAGGTCTGGAACCGCCCGTCGATCCCGGTCTCGACCTGGACGGAACGGATGTTGAGCAACGTCTTGAGCACGTCCGGACTGTTCGGTTGCTCCATCGGACGGATGTCGACGGTCGCGCCGGCGAGCGGCCTGCCGTCGCCGTCGACGACGAGCCCGCCGAAGTCGATGCCCTCGCGCAGCACGAGTTCGAGGTCGTGGTACTCGCCGCCGTCCACGATCGCGAGTTCTTCGATGCCGGAGTTCGCGCGGCCGTCGGCAGTCGCGATGAATGCGACCCGTCCCGACGCGACGCGGTCGAGTCGGAAGCGTCCCTTGGCGTCGGTGTGGATCGGCTCGCCGCGACCGTCCGCGCTGAACAACACGCGGCTCACGTCGAGATACGCCATCGCCACGAGCGCGTCGGCCCGCGGAACACCATCGACGTCGAGCACGCGGCCTTCGATCGTCGCGCCGGCGTAGCCTTGGACGTCCACGCGTGTGACCTTCCCGACCTCCACGTCGACGCCGTGCTGTTCGGCGAGCGCGATCAACGGACCCGCGGCCGAGAGCGTGTAGCCGTGTCCCGCGGGAACGCCCGGGATGTCGTACTCCCCGTCGGCGTCGGTCGAGGCAACCAGCCAGCGATACTGTCGCTCCGTGACCTGGCCGAGGAACGCATTCAGCCCCGGACGCAGCGTGACGGCGACGCCAGACGCCGGCAATCCACCGGGACCGATGACGAGTCCGCGGACCCGACCACCCGGTGAGCCGACGAGCTCGATTCCTTCGCGGATCTCACCGCGCGCGAGACGTGTGCGTTCCGGCGTGCGGACGAACGTGAAATCGGAACGGCCGTCGAGGAAGACGACGCCCGGCGGCAACCCGAGGATCTCGAACTCACCATTCGACCCGGTGGTCGCGCGACCGAGGATCTCCGGTTCGGGGACGGTCTCGGCCCAGAGTCCCTTGCCCTCGAACATCGTCGTGCGCATCCGTGCGAACAGCTGCTCGAAACCCGGCGGGCGCCGCATCGCGAGCACCTCGACGCCGGCGAGCGGCTCGCGGGTCTTCGCGTCGATGATCCGGCCGCGCACGCCGGTCGCCGCATCGGGTCCGGCGACGGCTTCGCGAGTGACGACGTGATCGGCTTCGATCGCGCTCACTTCCGCGGTCGCGAGATCCGCGCTCACGCTCTCGACGTCTTGGGTTCCGTCCGTGGATGTCCCCGGGCTCGTCTGCACGACCTCGCCACTCGCCGACCAGAGCAACAGGAGGGCCGCGACGGCGATCACGGCGAGGACGAGCAGCGGCTTGGCTTGGGACATCTTCGATACGACGTGGGTCGGAGTGTGGGAGAGGCGTGCGCTGTGGCTTCGTGGCCGAAGCCACCGTCACGATGTCGCCGTTCGTCCAACTCGACCGATCAGAGGCAGGAACACCGAAAAGACCGTGTGGCCCGGCGTGGAGTCGGAGAGTTCGACGATTCCATCATGCGCCTCGACGACGCGGCGACAAATCGCCAGGCCGAGGCCCGTGCCGGCGGACCGTGTCGTGAAGTACGGTTCGAACAACCGCTCGCGGACCTCGGGATCGGTGATCCCGGGTCCATCGTCGATGACGCGGACGACGGCGCGATCCTGTTCGATCGAGGCCTCGACGCGTACCGAGCCGGTGGCGCCGGCCGCCTCGAGCGCGTTCTGGACGATATTGAGGAAGACGCGCCGCATCTCCTGTCGGTCGACGTCCACCTCCGCGTCACCGGTGCGGTCGTCGAACGTGAGGTGGACCCCACTCTCGATCGTCGCGGCGAAGTCGCGTTCGACGTCGGCGAACAACTCGCGCATGGGTACCCGCTCGTGCTCGCGCTCGGGAGAGCCCGCGAACTGCCGGAAATCCGACGCGATGCGCGCCAGCGCGTCGGTCTGTTCCTGCACGGTGCGGCCGAGTCGCTCGACGAGCTCGGGCAGCCTGGGATCGTTCTCGCGGTTGGCTCGCAACAACAGTTGCGCGCTCATCCGCATCGGCGTCAGCGGGTTCTTGATCTCGTGCGCTACCTGGCGCGCCATCTCGGCCCAGGCCGCTTGGCGCTCGGCGTCACGCAGTCGTTCACGACTCGCGGCGACCTCGGCGGCCATCTCGTTGAACGACCGACCGAGGTCGGCGAGTTCGTGTCGGCCGCGCTCGGGCACTCGGTGCGCGAAGTCGCCGGCCGCGATGCGCTCGGTCGCGGTGACGAGCCGGTGCACCGGCCGCAGGATCGCACGCGACGCGACGAGACCCCAGACGACGAGGATCGCGCTGACGACGACCGTGATCCAGAGCAGCGAGTCGGCGAATCGGCGACTGTCGGCAAACAGGTCGGCCTCGTCGGCGGCCACTCCACAACGCCAGGCGATCGGGTCGGCAACCGCGGTGATGCGTGCGATGCCGGCGCGCCACTTCTCGTCCGCGTGCTCGAACGTGCCGACGTTGGAATCGCCGACGGCGAGCCCGGCGCCGAGTTCGGTCGAATCTCCGTATCGCTCACGCTCCGAGTGCGCGATCACGCGGCCATCGCCGGTGCTGACCCAGGCGGTCGCACTGCCGAATCGGGCTCGCAACGACTCGGCAGTCGCGTCGATCTCGTTCTGCACGCGAACCCAACTCTTGAGCGCCAACATGACACCGCTGACGACGCCGTCACCCGCGACCGGGAACGCCAACCCGTAGCTGAAGTCCGCTGGATCCCGCGACAGCTTCTCCACGTCTCGATGCAGGAATGGCGACAGGTGACGGTCGAGCCAGATCTGGCCCTTGAGCGCAGCCCCCGACGGGTCGATCAGCTCGCGGAACCAGGGCTGCGTGCGCACCGACTTGGCGCGCAGCGCTTCGCGCGCTGCGGCGCTGAGACGATCTTGCGCGAGGCTGGAGATCGTGGAGAGGACGTTGCCCTCCGCGTCGGCGAGCACGACGAGCTGATACTCCTCGTGGAACGCGGGTGAGAACTCGACGGCGTCGCGGAACTCGGACAGCGAGACTTCGCGCCGGAGTGCGCGCTCGGCTTCACTACGGAAGAGGGAGCACTCGCCGTAGACCTTCTCGAGGAGGTTGACGAGGCGTGACTCGGCGCGTTCGGCCATCGTCACGAGGATGGCGTCGACGAAGCGTTCCTGGCGTTCGCGGAGGGCGTCGCCGGTGAAGAAGGCGAACCACAGGAACGGGACTGCTGTCGAGAGCAGGAGCGTGAGGACGAAGCGGGTGGTGAGGGAGGAGATGCGCAACGGGTGAACGATAGGGAGGGACGGGTGTGAGGGGA
>JAGQQZ010000585.1 GCA_020425915.1 Planctomycetota bacterium
CAGGCATGCGCGGTGGGCCGTGGCGTCGACGCCGGTCGCGAGACCGCTCCAGATCGCGGTGCCGGTCCGCGCGATCGCCGCGGTGAAGTCCTCGGTCGCCGCGAGACCGTACGCCGTCGGCGTTCGGCTCCCGACGATCGCGAGCGCCCGGTGGCTCGACTCGAGCAGCGAGAGATCGCCGCGAGCGAACAACACCACGGGTCGACACGGGGCGCCGCGCAGGACGGGCGGGTAGTGCGCGTCGGTCGGGGTGACGACCGCGAAGCCTAGTCGGTCGGCGGCGTCGAGCGCGCGCGCCGCGTCCGACTCGAGCCTGGCGCGGTCGTTCAGCCGCGCGCGCACCCGCCGCGGGAGCCCCTCGACTCGACCGTCGAGCACACATGCGGGGTCGAGATCGGGCGAGAGCAGCGTCGGCTGGATACCCGGACCACAGCCCTCGACGGTCGCGAGCAAGACATACGGATCCACACGCTCCGAGTGGCCCGAACGGTCGGTCGGTGACGGCCCTGCGCCGAGTTTCAGTTGCTCTGCGCGCCGAAACCCGCGCGCCACGCCAATTCGAAGGCGTGCGAATCGGACAGGTCGACCGTGCCGTTCCCATCGACGTCGGCGGTCGCGGACCCGGACTTCCAGGCGTTCTTGTAGGCGAGCATGTCGGCGTAGGTGACCGATCCGTCGAGGTCGGGGTCGCCCGGCTCGTAGAGCCGGAGCTCGAACTCGACGTGCGCCGATTGGGTCTCGGTGTAGTCGTGGTTGCCGTAGGCCATCGCTTCGCCTTCCGACCGGAGTTCGTACGTCCCGGCCGGGAGCCAGCCGACTCGGTCCTGCAGCGAGTCGGAGCCGCCATGGTCACCGGTGACGACCAGGACGTTGGACCCCGACTCGACGTGTCGCAGCCGGACGTTCGCGGTGTTGTAGCCGTAGGACGAGTCGGCTTCGCCGTCGAACGCGTAGCGCACGCCGAGCGCCGGCACGGTGAAGTCGACGTCGAACGACGCGCGACTGCTGGCGTCCTCCTGGAAGTGGTTGCCCGCCGTCGAAGCCGAGCAGTCGAACAGGCCGTCGATCCGAGCGGTGCCGAGGTGCGACTCGCTGTAGAAGCTCGCGGCCCCGACCTCGATCGACCACCAGTCGGTCAGCGTGACGCCGTCGACGTCGATCCACTCCGCGGCGGAGTTCGGACCGACGTGCGCGACTTCGGTGCCGTCGTCGTACTCCCAGTCGAAGCCGTAGGCCTGTGCGTAGGTCTCGCGCACGTCGGACGTGATCTGGACGGAGGGTGCCTGGGCCAGCGCCGTGGCGCACGAACACATCGCGATCGACAGGTGGAGGGCGGACTTCATGCGCGGCAAGGTACCCCGCCGCGCATGAAGTGGACGAGCGTCGCGTCCGTGAAGATTCCGAAATTGACGGTCCGCCAGGGCCTGAATACGTTCGGTCGATGCCGTCAGCGTCCAGCCCGATCGCAGCCGGGGCTCCGTCGTCCGATGGGGCGACTCCCGGCCTCGGCGGTTGGGACTGGCGCTGGGTCCTGGTGGCCTACGTGCTCGTCGGTGTCGCGTTCCATGCGATGCACATCGACTCGTCGGTCGGGTTCGACGAGATGAATCTCGGCGAGTACTTCGGACCGTCGGTGCAGACCTGGAACCGGTTCGGGTTCTTCGAGCTGCGCGGGATCCCATTCTGGTTGCACTACCCACGCTCGCCCGAGACCGGATTCCAGTACCTGAACCACCCGCCCGGGGTCTTCTGGATCATGAATGCGTTCGGCACGTCGGAGTTGGCGCTCCGGTTGCCGGGGGCGATCGCCAGTATCGTCGGCGCGCTCGGGATGTTCGACGTCATGCGTCGCCGGATGCCCGATCCGTTCGCGGCGCTCGCCGGGGCGACGATGATCGTCTGCACCGGATACGGCGTGTTGTCGATCGGCAGCTACGAGACGATGGTCGTCTGCGCAGGACTCTGGCTGTGGAGCCTCGCGGAACGGGCACAGGCGGATGGCGCGTGGCGCTGGCGTGTTGCCGCGGCGGTGCTGGCGTTCCTCGGTCCGGTGCTCGACTGGCAATTCGGGTTCTGGGGATTCGGACTCGTCTGGCTGCTCGATTGGCGCCGGCCGCGCCGTTGGCTCCTGCTGCTCACGATCTGTGGAGCCGCGACCGTGGCCGGCGCGGGATTGGTCCTGCTCTGGCGTTCCTGGGCGCTGCAGGCGCCGTTCGTCAACGCGCCGTCCGACGTCGCGATCGGTTCGATCTTCGAGTCGGCAACGGAGGCGCGACCGGGATTCGCGCACTGGCTGGGTCAGGCGATCACGTTGCTCGCATTCGTCGTCGGGCCGGCCGTCGCATGGCTCGCGTGTGCGGGCTTGCCTTGGTTGGTGTGGCGCCACCCGAAACTCGCCGCGGCGCTCGTCGTCGCAGGGATCGGGCCGGTCGCGACGTTCGCTCACCATGCGCTCGACCACGCCATCTTCTACACGCTCGCGACTCCCTTGGTCGTGGCATCGTCGGCGTTCGGTCTCGTCGCGCTGGCTCGCGTCGTCGGAGTCCGGATCGCCATGTCGATCGGGATCCTGGTCCTCGGCGCGACGTGGTGGTCGAGCCATCGGCATGTCTCGGCTTCGAGGACCGATCTGCCACGCGAGGTCGCGCACCAACTCGTCGAGCGATCGAAGGACGGATGCGTCACGCTCTCCGACTTCGAGTACGTGTTCCTCTACTACGTGGACTCGCCGACCGTTTTCACGATGCCCTTGTCGGCTCCTGACGTGGTCGACGCGATCCGCAGTTCGGTCGATGCCACGCGTGGCGTCTGGTTCCTCTGGTGGAAGGCGAAGCCGGACTCCCCGCTCGGTCGGTACCTGGCGGGATTCGAGTCGGAACCCGCGCGGTTCGATGCGCCGTTGTCGTCCGGCGCTCGGGAAGGTGGCC
>JAGQQZ010000586.1 GCA_020425915.1 Planctomycetota bacterium
CCGCTCGCCCGCAGGGCGGCCGAACGACGGCGACGCGGCGACGGAGGGCGCCTCCTGTCGTTGCGAGCCCGAGTGAGGCCGTTTTCACGCAACCGTCGCGCCCGATACCGCGCACGATTCCAGCGTCCCCACGCCACCGCTTGATTGAAATTCACCGACTCCTAGAGTCATTCGCCCCGCTTCCGGCCCGGTCGCGTCCCCGACCTTCCCTCAGCCCGTAAACCCCATGAACATCGTTGTTTGCATCAAGCGCGTCGCCGCGACTGACTCGACGATCAAACTCGGCTCCGACGGCAAGTCGATCGATCCGAGCGGTGTCGAGTTCGTCCTCAACCCGTACGACGAGTTCGCTGTCGAAGAGGCGATCAAGACCAAGGAAGCGACCGGCGACGGCACCGTCACGGTGATCACGCTCGGGTCGGCCGACGCGCAGAAGGAACTTCGCACCTGTCTGGCGATGGGAGCGGACAAGGCGGTCCTGCTGAACGCCGGCGACACCGAGCTCGATGCGTTCAACACCGCCGCGATGGTCGGCGCCTACGTCAAGTCGATCCCGCACGACCTCGTGTTCTGCGGCAAGCAGGCGGTCGACGGTGACGACTCCCAGTTCCCCTCGCGCCTCGCGACGATCCTCGACCTGCCGTGCGTGACCGAGGTGCAGTCGCTCGCGCTCGAGGGCGGGGTCTACACCGCGGCGCGCGATATCGAGGGAGCGCGCGAAGTCGTGAGCTGCCCGACGCCGGCCGTGATCTCGACCAACAAGGGTCTGAACGAACCGCGCTACGCGAACCTCAAGGGCATCATGGCCGCGAAGAAGAAGCCGCTCGAAACGATCGACGTCACGACCATCGCGCCGGCGACGACGGTTGCCGAGCTGACGCTGCCGCCGGAACGACCCGAAGGCAAGATCCTCGACACCGTCGACGAGCTGATCGCCGCACTCAAGAACGACGCCAAGGTCCTCTGAGGTAACCGACATGACCACGATCGCAGTCATCGCCGAAGCACGTTCGGGCCATCTCAAGAAGCCCTCGCTCGAAGCCGTCACGGCCGCCAAGGAGCTCGCCGAGAAGGCCGGCGGCGCGACCGTCACCGCCCTGATCGTCGGCAGCGGCCTCGGCGCCGCCAAGCAGGAGCTCGCCGCGAGCGGCGCCGACCACGTCGTCGCCATCGACTCCGAAGCCCTCGCCAACTACTCCGGCGATGGTTACGCCAAGGTCCTCGTCGACGCGCTGAAGGAACTCGCCCCCGCCGCGATTCTGGCCGCGCACAGCGCGATGGGCCGCGACCTGGCGCCGCGGATCGCCGCGGCGCTCGACACCGGCCTGGTCAGCGACGCCACGGCGCTGCACTTCGAGGGCGGCAAGTACGGCGCGACGAAGCCCGTGTTCGCCGGCAAGGCCTACAAGAAGAGCATGTTCGACTCCCAGCCGTTCATGGCGACGATCCGCCCGAACAACTGGGAAGCCCACACCGGCGGCTCCGCCGACGTCAAGGATGCGTCGACCAGCCTGTCGGCCGGCGACCTCAAGGCCGTCGTCAAGGAACTCATCGCCGCCGCCACCGACCGCGTTCCGCTGCAGGAAGCCTCGGTCGTCGTCGCCGGAGGCCGTGGCCTCAAGGGCCCGGAGCACTTCCACCTCGTCGAGGAACTCGCCGCCGCGTTCGGTCCCGGTGTCGCCGCGGTCGGCGCCTCGCGCGCGGTCGTCGACGCCGGCTGGCGCGAGCACCGCGAGCAGGTCGGCCAGACCGGCAAGGTCGTGTCGCCGACCCTCTACATCGCGATCGGCATCAGCGGTGCGATCCAGCACCTCGCCGGCATGCGCACCTCGCGCTACATCGTCGCGATCAACAAGGACGCGAACGCGCCGATCTTCAAGGAAGCCGACTGGGGCATCGTCGGCGACGCGTTCGAGGTCGTGCCGGCGCTGACCGACGCGGTGAAGTCCGCGGTCGGATAGCATCCGGCGCATGCGCCCCGCCATCCTGCTCGCCCCGCTGCTTCTGGCCGCGACGCTCGTCGGCCAGAAGGGCGACGAGCGGGAGGTCGATCCCCGCGACAAGCCGGGATTCCGCCCGGCGGCGGAGGAACAACCGCTCTCCGAGCAGTTCCTCGATCGATTCCTGAGCACGGTCGTCGGTTCGCGTCCGCGCCGTCTCGCGCCCGGCGAGACCGGCACGATCAAGGTCATCCTCGCGCTGCGCGGCGCGGCTGCGATCGTCGCCGAGCATCCCTTCGAGGTGCGCTACACCCCGCAGCAAGGCCCGCTGCTCCTCGGCAGCGAGTGGACGATCGACGACCCGGCACCCGCAGCCGCTGACTCGGTGCTCGCAGGGCAAGCCGTCTACGCGAACACGGCCATCGTGTCGATTCCCGTTCGCATCGCGGACGACGCGAAGCACGGCCAGCACTGGCTGAACCTCGCGATCGAGTGCGAACTCACGAACTCGACCACCGGCAAGCGCCTCGGAATCGGCAAGAAGTCGATCCGCGGCAGCGTGCAGGTCGGCGCCCCGTTGCCGACACCGACGAACGTCGAGGTCGAGCCGCCGGACTCGATCTCGCGTGAGCCAGCGGCGGAACGAGAGGTGATACCGGACCTGGATCGCGGGACCGCGGACCGGAACCGTGACACGGAAGCGGACCTGCGCGCAGCGGAACTCGACGACGTGGAACCGATTTCGGGAGGCGACGACCCGGACGGCGGCTGGACGACGGTGACCGAGGAGGATTCCTCGTCGGTCACGCTGATGATCGTCGGTGGCCTGTTCCTGCTGGCCCTGATCGCCGTCGTCGCCCGCCGCCGCTGAGCATTCGGTACGAACGCTCGACATCTCGGCCACGCCGTCCGGACACAGCAGCCCTACGCTGTCCGGCCTGTCTCCGAGACCTCGAGCCCGATGA
>JAGQQZ010000587.1 GCA_020425915.1 Planctomycetota bacterium
CCCGCCGTTGCGCGGTGACGACGTCGTCGTCACGGCCGAGGCTCCGAACGCGTTGACCAGGCGACCGATCGACGAGCGGATCGACACGGGCATCAGCGCGATCGATTCGTTCATGACCTGCGGGCGCGGCCAACGTGTCGGCATCTTCGCCGGATCGGGCGTCGGCAAGAGCTCGCTGCTCGGCATGATCGCGAAGGGCGGTGCGGCCGACGTCAACGTCATCGCGCTGATCGGCGAGCGTGGACGCGAGGTCAACGAGTTCATCCACGAGGTACTCGGACCCGAGGGCATGGCGAAGTCGGTGGTCATCGTCGCGACGTCCGACGCCGCGCCGATGATGCGCTACAAGGGACCGTTCACCGCCGTCGCGATCGCGGAGTCGTTCCGCGCGCGTGGCCTGAACGTGCTCTTCATGATGGACTCGGTGACGCGCTTCGCCGGAGCCGCCCGTGAAGTCGGTCTCGCCGCCGGCGAACCACCGACGCTGCGCGGCTATCCGCCGTCGCTGTTCGCGCAGCTCCCGCGACTCGTCGAACGCCTCGGCAACGACGGCGCGGGGAGCATCACTGGACTCTTGACCGTGCTCGTCGACGGCGACGATCTCAACGAGCCGGTGTCGGACGCGCTGCGCGGCCACCTCGACGGCCACATCGTGCTCAGCCGTCACATCGCGGCCCGCGGCAAGTTCCCCGCCATCGACGTGCTCGGTTCGATCAGCCGTCTGATGCCGAAGATCGCGAGCGCCGAGCACATGGACGCCGCGCGGCGTGCGCGTGAGCTCATGGCTCACTACGAAGAGAATCGCGACCTCGTGCAGGTCGGCGCGTACCGCTCGGGCGCCGATCCGCTGCTCGATCGCGCGATCGAGAAGCGCGACGCGCTCGACACGCTCGTCCACCAGGGGAGCGAGGTGCGCGCCACCGAGGACTCGTTGCGGTTCCTCGAGGCCATCATGGCCGAGGGCGAACCCGCGTTCGGCGCGTGATCCGCGCTCAGATGCCGATCTTCTCGAACGGTCGGAACACCTCGTCGAAGTCGATCCAGTACCGATACCAGGACTTGAAGATCGACGCGTCGTGGTTGACGCCGTTGTAGATCGCGACGCAGGGGCCGGCGACCGCGCCGCCGATGAAGACCGGCAGCCATAGCGGCCAGGTCTCGAGGTCCTGGGTGCGCCGGACCAGGTCGACACCACCGGTGATCGGACTCACGATCGTGCCGAGGATCGTCGAGCACGAAGACGAGGCGCACAGCAGCGCGCCGAGCAGCAGCACGCGGAGGGTTCTTGCCATGTGCCCAGGATGGCTCGGGCGTCGGGTTTCGCAACAGCTTTCCGTATCGGCCCGGGGGGTCCTGCCAGGGCGGCCATGCCCCGATCGCATCGAAGTCTCAGGACCGACGGTCCGCCCGCCGATAGATAGGGCATGAAGAGATTCCGGTTCCGGCTCGAGAAGCTGGAACGACTGCGCCATCACCGAGAGAAGCTAGCCCGCCGGGAGCTCGCGAGTCGGATCGCCGAACTGTCGGCGCTCGACGACGAGCTGGCGACGGTCGGCGCCAACCTCTCCGTGTGCCGTGACGACGATCGACACGCCGGATCGCTCGGCGTCGCGTTGGCCCGGGGACTCGTGGCCGTCCAGCGTCGACTGAACGATCGCCGCATGCGATTGGCCGAGCAGGTCGAAGCCGCGCGCGCGACCTACGCGGAGCGACGCAAGGACTATCGCACGCTCGAGAACCTGCACGAGCGCGCGCGCGCCGAGTGGAGCGAGGAAGTGCGCCGGGCGGAGCAGCAGGAGATGGACGAGATCGCACGCGTTCGATTCAGCCGTGACGAGGCGGAGCGGATCGCGGAGGAGACACGATGAAGAACATCCTGATCATGACGGGCGTCGGCGTGGGCTTGTTCAGCGCCACGGTCGTCGGGTTGCTCGGCGTCCAGGGCCGACTGAACTACGAGGGCACTCGCGGCGTCCCGCTGCTGTCGATGTTCTTCGCGCCTTCGCCGGCGTCGGAGGGCGAACAGCCCGGTGAGCACGGCGAACACGGTGAACCGGAGAAGGACCCGCATGGTGAGGCCGCCGCTCACACCGACGACCACTCGAAGCCGTTCGGCGTGCAGCACGACGGGCTGGGCGTCGAGGAGCGGCTGGAATACGCGGTCGGCAAGTCCGCGCTGAATCCGGAACCGGAGGCGAAGGACGATGGCCACGGCGGCGGTCACGGAGGTGATCACGGCGACGAAGCCGACGCGCACGCCGACGACCACGGTGCCGAGGACCATGGCAACGGCGATCACGCCACCGACGAGCCGCACGAGAAGCTGACGCCACCGAAGGACGACTTCGAGGCGCAGATGGAGGCCCTCTACGGCCAGGATCGCTACCGCCGCGGTGAGTTCTTCAAGTTCCCGCGGCTCGAGGGTGACATCACGGTCACGGAGCTCAACCAGTACCTCCGCGCGTCGAAGCTGGCGCTCGAGGAACTCGAGAAGAAGCGCTCACAGCTCGATGCCTACGCCGGCGAACTCGACGCGCGGGAACGCGACATCGAAGACCGCGAGCGGCAGATCGCCGAGCAGATGGCTGCCGTCGACGTCGCCCGTGCCGCGCTCGACAAGCGTGTCGCGGAGTTCCGCGACACGGTCCTTCTCGTGCGCCGCGACGAGAGCGAAGGGCTGCGGAAGTACGCCGAGACCCTCGCGTCGTTCGAGCCCAAGCGCGCGATGCAGCACGTCATCGAGACGTGGGACCAAGGCGAGGAAGGCCGCAATCGCATCCTGAAGGTGCTGTCGATGATGAAGTCGAAGGACGTCAACGCGATCCTCCAGGAGGTCGAGCTGCCGCGGCTGCGCGACATCCTCGTGCAGCGCCTCAAGGTCGTACACGAAGGGGACGGGAAGTAGGGCCTGAGCCGATCTTCTCAACACTCGGGGCGAATGTGCCGATGAATACGGAGGTTCCGTGCCATGGCAGACGACAAGAAGAAAGACGACGCTGAGAAGGAAGGCGGCAAGAAGAAAGGCCTGCCGCCGATCGTGTTGGTCGCCGTCGGCGCGGCACTCGGCGGAGCCGGTGTCGTGTTCTTCGGACCCCAGCCCGAGCCGGTCGAGCAGCACGAGCCCTCCGAGCCGAAGCCGGAGTTCAAGCTGTTCGAGCACCCCGACATCGTCAAGATGAGCTTCAACCCGCGTCAGGAGCGCGGCGCGATGGGAGCTCAGGTCGAGTTCCAGTTCGTCTACAAGGCCGACGCCAACCACGCGAAGGAAGTCGTCGAGGAGATCAAGACTCACTGGAACCTGATGCACTCGCGCGTGCTGCTGCGACTCAGCCGTGAGACGCCGAAGGGGCTGCGCGATCCGGAGAACATCCCGATCCTCGAGGCGGACCTGATCCGCGAGATCTCGATGTCGCTGTTCCCGAGCGAGAAGGCGGTCGTGACCCAGATCCTCTGGCGGCGGATCTACGTGCAATGAGCGAAGTCCTCAGCAACGCCGAGATCGAAGCGCTGCTCGACATGTTCCGGGCCGAGGAGGCCCACATCGAGGAGCCGAAGGTCGAGGACTTCACGCGCGTCGCCGGAGCCGACGTCGAGGTCACCGGCCCGATGATCTCCAAGGTCGACCTGTTCAAGCCGAACCGCTTGAGCCGCGA
>JAGQQZ010000045.1 GCA_020425915.1 Planctomycetota bacterium
CGCGTCGACCGACTGCTGCAGCATCCGCTTCTCGTTGCGGATGATGACCTCCGGCGCGTTGAGGTCGAGCAGCTTCTTGAGGCGGCTGTTGCGGTTGATCAGGCGGCGGTAGAGATCGTTGAGGTCCGACGTCGCAAAGTTGCCGGAATCGAGCAACACGAGCGGACGCAGGTCGGGCGGAATCACCGGGATGACGTCGAGGATCAGCCACTCGGCGCGGTTGCCCGAGTCGCGCAGCATCTCGACGGTCTTCAGCCGCTTGATGATGTCCTTGATCTTCTGCTTCGCCTCGGTGCGCTGCAGCTCGTCGCGCAGCTCCTCGGACAGCTCGTCGAGGTCGAGACGGCGCAACAGTTCGCGCGCGGCCTCGGCCCCCATCAAGGCCTGGAAGCCCATGCCGTACTTCTGCCGCGCCTGACGGAACTCGTCCTCGGTCAGCAGTTGGCGCTCCTTGAGCGGAGTGTCACCGGGGTCGACGACGACGTAGTCCTGGAAGTAGATGACGCGCTCGAGGCTCGAGGTCTTCATCCCGAGCAACGTGCCGAGGCGCGAAGGCATCGCCTTGAAGAACCAGATGTGCGCGACCGGTGCGGCCAGGTTGATGTGGCCCATCCGGCGACGGCGGACGCGCGCGGTGGTCACCATGACGCCGCACTTGTCGCAGATGATGCCCTTGTGCTTGATGCCCTTGTACTTGCCGCAGCTGCACTCGTAGTCCTTCTCGGGACCGAAGATGCGCTCGCAGAACAGACCATCGCGTTCGGACCGGTAGGTCCGGTAGTTGATGGTCTCGGGCTTCTTGACTTCTCCGAACGACCAGGTCCGGATGTCCTCGGGCGAGGCCAGCCGAATCGTGACCGAAGCGTAGTCGTTGATCTTGTCGTAGATCGTGTCAACCATTTGTCAAACCGCAGTGCTCAGGAAGGTGCTTTCACGGGATCGCCACAGAGTCGTCGTGCGCGGACGACTCACCCGGTCAGCGCCTCCTCGGTCATGCCACGCTTGTGGAGTTCGATGTTGAGTCCGAGGCCCTTGATCTCGTGGCAGAGGACACCGAACGAGACCGGCGTTCCCGGCTCGAGGATGTTCTCGTTCTTGACCATGGCTTCGTAGATCTTCGTCCGACCGTCGACGTCGTCCGACTTCACGGTCAGGAGTTCCTGCAGGATGTTCGCGGCGCCGTACGCCTCGAGCGCCCACACTTCCATCTCGCCGAATCGCTGGCCGCCGAAGCGCGCCTTGCCGCCGAGAGGTTGCTGGGTGATCAGCGAGTACGGGCCGGTCGCCCGGGCGTGCACCTTGTCGTCGACGAGGTGGTGCAGCTTCAGCATGTAGAGGCAGCCCACCGTGACCCGCTGCGTGAACGGCTCGCCGGTACGCCCGTCGTAGAGCACGCTCTTGCCGTCGGTGTCGCAGCCGGCCTCCTCGAGAGCCTTCTCGATGTCGACCTCCTTGGCACCGTCGAACACGGGCGTGATCGCGCGGAAGCCGAGCTTCTTCGCGGCCCAACCGAGGTGTGTCTCGAGGATCTGGCCGACGTTCATCCGGCTCGGCACGCCGAGCGGGTTGAGAACGATGTCGACCGGCGTGCCGTCCTCGAGGAACGGCATGTCCTCGGACGGGAGGATCTTCGAGATCACGCCCTTGTTGCCGTGGCGTCCGGCCATCTTGTCACCGACCGAGATCTTGCGCTTGGTCGAGACGTAGACCTTGACCATCTCGAGCACGCCGTTCGGCAGCTCGTCACCGCGCGACAGTCGGTTGACGAGCTTGTTCTTCTCGGTCTCGACCTCGTCGATGAGTTCGGTGTGCCGGCGTACGAGCTCGGCCAGATCGGCACGCAGCTTCTTCTGTTCGTGCGTCTCGGCGGTCGAGCGAACGAGGTCGCGGATCCGCCGGAGGTCCAGCATCAGCATGTCGTCGCTGACGACCACCTTGGTCTTGCCGTCGGCCTCGGTGAGAGAACCGCCGAGCACTTCCTCCGCTTCCTTGACCAGGCTCTTGGTCGACTCGCGGTACTGCTTGAGGAACTGGATCTCGGCGTTCTTGATCTCCTGCAGGTTGCGGGTCCGTTCGGCCTCGGTCAGGTTGACCTTGCGCGAGAACTTCTCGGCCGCGATCACGATGCCCTCGACGCCGATCGGGACCTCGAGCGAGGCGTTCTTCACGTCCTCGCCGGCGCGACCGAAGATGGCGTGCAGCAGCTTCTCTTCGGGCGTCAGTTCGCTCTTGCTCTTCGGCGCGACCTTGCCGACGAGAATGTCGCCGGGACGGATGCGCGTGCCGACCTGCACGATGCCCGACTCGTCGAGGTGGCGCAGGGCGCGCTCCGAGACGTTCGGGATGTCCCGCGTGAACTCTTCGCTACCGAGCTTGGTCTCGCGGATCTCGATCTCGAACTCGTCGATGTGGATCGACGTGTAGACGTCGTCGTGGACGAGCTTGTCGGACAGCAGGATCGCGTCCTCGTAGTTGTAGCCGTCCCAGGTCATGAACGCGACCGTGAGGTTGCGGCCGAGCGCCAGCACACCGTCCTTGGTCGCCGCGCCATCAGCGATGATCTGGTTCTCCTCGACCTTCTGTCCTTCGACGACGATCGGCTTCTGGTTGATGCAGGTCCGTTCGTTCAGGCCTTCGAACTTGCGCAGCGGATAGGTCTCGTCACCGACGACGATCTTGCTCGCGTCGACGAACTTGACTGTGCCCGCACGCTTGGTGCGGACGACCATGCTCGAGTTCGCCGCGACGACGTCCTCCATGCCCGTGCTCACGAGCGGCACCTCGGGGTTGAGCAAGGGCACGGCCTGCCGCTGCATGTTGGACCCCATCAGCGCACGGTTCGCGTCGTCGTGCTCGAGGAACGGGATCAACGACGCCGAGACGCCGACGATCTGGCTCGGGCTGACGTCCATGTAGTCGACGTCGCCGATGTCGACGAGGAACGGGTCACCCTGGATCCGCGCCGTGACGCGGTCGTTGTCGCCGACCAGACGCCCCTTGTCGTCGACCATCGTGTCGGCCGGCGCGAGCACCGCACCGAACTCCTCGTCGGCGCGAAGTCGCACGACCTCCTCGGTCACGACGCCCTTCTTGACGACGCGGTAGGGCGCCGTCAGGAATCCGTAGTCGTCGAGCGACGCGTAGATTGCGAGACTCGAGATCAGGCCGATGTTCGTGCCTTCCGGCGTCTCGATCGGGCACAGGCGACCATAGTGCGACGTGTGGACGTCGCGGACTTCGAAGCCCGCACGCTTGCGGTTCAGACCGCCCGGGCCGAGCGCCGACAGACGCCGCTCGTGCGTCAGCTGCGACAGCGGGTTGGTCTGGTCGACGACCTGCGACAGCTCGCCGCGGCCGAAGAAGAAAGCGACGGCCGTGCTGATCGTCTTGGCGTTGATCAGGTTGCGCGGCGTCGGGTGCTCTTCCAGGTTCATGCGTTCCTGGACGTTCTTCTTAAGCTTCAAAAAGCCCTTGCGAAGCTCGTCGCAGACAAGCTCATCAATGGTCTTCACGCGGCGGTTGCCGAGGTGGTCGA
>JAGQQZ010000046.1 GCA_020425915.1 Planctomycetota bacterium
ACTCGAGCATCGCGTCCGGCCGCGCCGACCAGATCGCGGCGCCCATCGGGACGAGGTAGTGGTCGACGAACTGGCGGGAGTAGCGACCGCGTCGCAAGTACTCGCCGAGCGTGATCGAGTCGTCGGGGTGGTCGAGGAGTTCCAGCGCCGCCTTGTTGAAACGGAGGATGTCGAGCAGCATCCGGTAGAACGACGGCCGCAGGGCATTGCGCCGCTGCGCGAAGATCGTGTTGAGGTTCGCGCCGTTGTATTCGAGCCTGGTGCGATCGCATCGCACGCTGAAGCCCATGTCGCTGGGTTGCGATGCGACGCCGAGTTCTTCGAGCAACCGGACGAAGTTCGGATACGTGCGATCGTTGAACACGATGAAGCCCGTGTCGACCGCGGACACCCCGGCCGCGTGCACGACGTCGACGGTGTTCGTGTGACCACCGATGTAGCGCGCGGCTTCGAAGATCGTGACGTCGTGTTCCTTGGCCAGCCGACGCGCGGCCACGAGACCCGAGATCCCGGCCCCGACGATGGCGATGCGTTGGCGGATCATGCGGCCCTCCGCGGTCCGGGCGCGTCGTCGAGGACGCGCTCGGGGACCGGACGCAGTTCCGACACGACGCCGAGCTTCGCGAGCAAGAAGAGCCCGTAGTAGGTCGGGTCGAACTCCCACCAGAAGAAGCCCTGCCGCGCCGCGACCGGGTAGTGGTGGTGGTTGTTGTGCCAGCCCTCGCCGAGCGTCAGCACCGCGAGCCATGCGTTGTTGCGGCTGCGGTCCTTGGTCGCGTAGCGCCGCGAGCCGAACTTGTGGCACAGCGAGTTGATCGTGAACGTCGCGTGGTAGAGCAGCACCGTCGAGACGAAGAAGCCCCAGACCAGACCCTGCCAGCCGTCGATGCCGAGCGATGGCCAGACGGCACCGAGCGTGGCGCCGACGCCGAACATCAGGGCCGCGAACGCGACCGGCGCGATCCAGTCGAACCGGTCGAGCCATCGGAGCTCGGGGAACTTCGCGAGGTCACGGATCTGGGCGAGGTCGGTGCGGAAGGCGCGCTTCGTCGTCCACCAGCCGGCGTGGCACCAGAGGAACCCGTGCTGCTCGGTCGAGTGGAGGTCGAGCGGCGTGTCGGCGTGCTTGTGGTGCTTGCGATGGTGGGCCGCCCACCACAGCGGGCCGCGCTGCCCGGCCGCGTTGCCGAGCAGCGCGCCGAGGAACTGGACGAGCCTCGACGTGCGGAAGGCGCGATGCGCGAAGTAGCGGTGGTAGAACGCCGTGATCCCGAACATCCGGATCGCGTAGGCGGCGACGCAGAGCGCGGCCGCGGCCCAGGAGACGCCGACCCACAGCGCGGTGAGCGCGCCGAAGTGGATCGCGACGAACGGCAGGATCCGGGGCCAGTCGACGCGATCGCCGTTCCCCTCGCCCGGGTCGGACGTGGAATCGAGCCAGGCCCGGATCAGGCCGCGGCGCCGGGTGCCGTCGTTCGGGGTCGCTTGGCTGGGGGAGAGCGCGCTCATGCGGGTCGGGTTTCGCCGCCGTGGCTCGGACGGATGCACGGATCCGCGGATCGTGCTGCCGGCCGGCTGCATCCAGGAATTGGCGCCGCGCGAAGCCGACCCCATGCCGATCGCTGGATCCGAAGCCCTGAACGCGAACATGCTCGCCGTCGACTGGAGACCGTTGTGGCTCGGCTACGCCGTCGCCGCCGCGTTCCTGTTGGTCCTCTGGCTGATCCAGCTCCGGACGCGTGACGCCGGCGTCGTCGACTTCGGCTGGGCGGCGAGCATCGGCGGGCTGGCCGTTTGGTCGGCACTGTCGGGTCCCGGGTCGGACTTGCAGCGCGTCGTCGCCGCCGCGCTCGGTGGCGGTTGGGGGTTCCGGCTCGCTTCCCACCTGCTGTTCGACCGGGTCCTGCACGGCGAGGAGGACGGGCGCTACCGCTACCTGCGCCAGCACTGGGGCGCGCGCGCGAATGCGCACTTCCTCTGGTTCTTCCAGGCGCAGGCGGTGCTCGCGGCGGTGCTGGCGATCCCGTTCTTCCTGATCGCGCACATCGAGGCCGCGGCGCTCGGCGTCCTGCAGGGCGTCGGGCTCGGGGTCTGCGCCGTGGCGCTGGTCGGCGAGACCGTGGCCGATCGACAGCTGGCGAGATTCCGTCGCGATCCGACGACCCGCGGGACGACGTGTCGCGTCGGGCTGTGGCGCTACAGCCGGCACCCGAACTACTTCTTCGAGTGGCTCATGTGGGTCGGCTTCGCGCTCGTCGCGCTGCCGGCGCCCCACGGTGAGTGGATGGTGCTGCTGCCGGTCGTGATGTTCGTGTTCCTGACCCGGTTGACGGGCATTCCCTACACCGAAGCCCAGGCGCTGCGGTCGCGATCGGACTACCGCGAGTACCAGCGCACGACTTCGGCGTTCTTCCCTCTGCCTCCCTCCGAGTGAGCACTGCGATGGCATTCACCTGGTTGCTCGATCGTGATCTCGTTCCTGACTGGCTGATTCGAGTCGGCATCCGCCGGCTGCTGCGCGACCGCATCGGCATGCACGAGGGCGACGGCGTCGAGGCCGCGTGGCGCGAACACATGGCCTGGATTCGCGAACTGCGGCGGAGCCCGATCGCGATCGCGACCGAGGCGGCGAACGAGCAGCACTACGAGGTGCCGGCCGCGTTCTACGCCGCGGTGCTCGGGCGGCACCTGAAGTACAGCTCCGGTCTGTGGGAGAACGGCACGAGTTCGCTCGACGATGCGGAGGCCCGGATGCTCGCGCTCGCGACCGAGCGCGCGGAGATCGAGGACGGCATGAAGGTGCTGGAACTCGGCTGCGGCTGGGGCTCGTGGACGCTTTGGCTCGCGGAGCACCTGCCGAACAGCACCATCCACGCGATCTCGAACTCGAACGGGCAGCGCGAGTTCATCGAGGCCCGCGCCGCGGAACGCGGTCTCGAGAACGTCCGCATCACGACCGCCGACATGCGCGAGTTCGACACGACCGAGCGCTACGACCGCGTCGTCTCGGTCGAGATGTTCGAGCACATGCGCAACTACGCCGAGCTCATGCGCCGCATCGCGACGTGGCTGGTCGACGACGGCAAGCTGTTCGTGCACATCTTCACGCACCAACGCTTCGCCTATCCGTTCGAGACGGACGGTGAGGACAACTGGATGGGCCGCTACTTCTTCACCGGCGGCCAGATGCCGTCCGACAACCTGCTGCTCTACTTCCAGGACGACCTCGCGATCGACGAGCACTGGCGGATGAGCGGCGAGCACTACGCGAAGACCTCCGAGGCGTGGCTGCGCAACTTCGATCGCCACGCCGACGAGATCCGGGAGTTGTTCGCGACGACCTACGGTGACGACGCGAAGCGGATGTTCGTCTACTGGCGGGTGTTCTTCATGGCCTGCGCGGAGCTCTGGGGCTACCGCGGTGGGGCTGAGTGGTTCGTGTCCCACTATCGGTTTCAGAAGCGCGCGGGTGTGGTGCGAGGCGATCGGTGAACGGTGGATCGGTCGTGTTGGGCTTGCCGGCGTGCTGGGCTCTCGAACGCTCGGGATCAAAGGCAAGACGCGGGGGCTCCCCCCGTTTGCCCCGCCACCTTCGCGCCGGCCGATCGCCTACGGCGACCGGCGCGAAGGTGACGGGGCAAACGGGGGGAGTGCGCAACCT
>JAGQQZ010000588.1 GCA_020425915.1 Planctomycetota bacterium
ATCCGCCGCGCCGGCGAAGCCGATGCCGAACGCGTCGACGAGCTGGACCGGGAACGGGCCGAGCGGCTCGTTCGGCAGCGCGGTCGTCGGTCCGGCGGTCGTGCCGACGAGCGCGTACGAAGCACGCGTGACGATTCCGACCGGTACGGCGAAGTGCGGTCCATCGACTTCGAGCGTGAAATCACCGGCCGCGACGAGCTGCATCGGGCCGATCGAGAATGCGCTGCCGTTCGAGGTTCCGTTCGTCGTCCCTGTCAGGGCGCCGCCGGCACTCGAGATCTCGACCGTCAGATCGGGAACGTCGACGGCCGGCAGCCCGGACGTCGAACCGACGATCGTGCCCGTGACCTGGAAGTCGCCGCCGACGAGGTCCGATCCGGTGATCGAAAGACCGGCGACGGTCAGGACCTCGACGGGCACCGCGGCGAGCGCGACCGTCGGGAACCCGAACGCCGAGACGGTCCACCCGGTCGTCGTCACGCCGGCGGACTCCACGAGGCCTTGGAAGGCGACCTCGCCGGACGCATCGACGGCGGCGATCCGGATCTCCCCGTTGTCGGACTGCAACGTGGCCTCGACCGGATAGTCGGGAACGAGCGCGACGCCGGTGCCCGCTTCGACGACGCGGAGCCGCACGTCGTAGGGCACGCCCGCATACGCGACCGTGCGTGGGTCGACGAACTCGAAGTCGAGCGCCTGGCCGACCGAGAACGGATCGGTCACGACCGCGGGGACCTCGGGGGAAGAGACCCGCACTTCGAGCTGCACGTCGCCGGTTCGATCGATCGCGAGCCGGTCGAACACGAGGGTCGCCGTGCCGTCGCCCGACAGCTGGAGCGTTCCGGACAGCGAACCATCGCCCGACGCGATCGACACCGATACCGACTCGCTCGTCGGAACGGCGAACGGCTCGGTCGTACCCGGCACGAAGAAGTCGACGCGGATCGCGAACGGGCGCCCGACCTGGACGCCCTCGTTCGGCGGGATCGTGACACGAACGTCGAACTCGAGCGGACCGACCGGTCCGGGTCCCCCACCGCCGCTACCGCTGCAAGCCGCGACGACAACGGCTGCGAGCACGAGGACAACCGATCGTACGCATCCCATCCATCGGCGGATGCGGGTAGATCGCAATCCCGGTTGGGCGATGGTGGGCAGGGGTCTCATACGTCGCAGCGCAGCACGGTTGCGGAGTGCTACAGAGGGCCGGGCATTCTCGCAGGCAGGAGTGCATCTGTCTCCCCCGCAGCCATTTCCGCGCTGGCAACGCACGGATCGGGGAGCGCTTGCGACCCGCCGTACGTGCTCGTGCACCGCGAGCCACGCGGCCGCCCCCGCCGCATCGGCCGGTTAACGGCTTGTAACCCGTTCGTAACGACCACCCCCCCTACCCTCGGCGGTGCTCTCCCCCGTCACTCACGCTCGGAGAACTCCCACCGCATGATTCCACACACCCTCCGCGCGGCCGTGCTCGCCACGACCGCGCCCCTCCTCTCTGCTTCGCTCGCCGCCCAGACCTGGACCGTCGGGCCCGACGTCCCGACCGGCTCGGCACCGCGCACGGCGGCGGTCGCCGTGTTCGACGGATCCAACCTGTTCCTGATCGGCGGGACACCGGCCGACGGCAACGGCGACGCTCCCGTGCACCGACTCGACGGTGGCACGACCTGGACCGCGACGACCCCACTCGAAGGTCTGTTCCTCCACCACGGCGCCGCCCTCGACGGACTCGGCCAGATCATCGTGTTCGCTGGCGAGGACACGGGTGGCGATCCTGGCGACTCCTATGTCTGGAACGAAGCCGACGGCAACGCCGGCGGGATCACCGAACGGATCGCCGCGCCGAACGCGCGCTTCGCGGTCGCGCGTGACCTGAGCGGTCGGGTCTACTCGATCGGCGGCGGTCCTGGCGCTACGGCGACGGCCGGCAACCCGAACAGCACGCGCGTCGAACGCTACGACGCCGCCAGCGACACCTGGACTGCCGTCGCTCCGCTGCCGGTCGCGGTCGCGGACGCCGCGGCCTGCCGTGACGCGCAGGGCAACCTGGTCGTGCTCGGTGGGTTCGACGCCGACGGCGATCGCACGACCGAGGTGCAGCGCTACGACGTCGCGACCAACACGTGGTCGACGACGGCGCTGCCGGACCTCCCGGTGGTTCGGTCCGGCGCCTGCGCCGTGCTCGGCGCCGACGACGCGATCTACCTGATCGGCGGCTCGGACGGCACCGAGCAGGCGACGACGTTGTTCCTGGATCCGGGCGGCGTGTGGCAGGTCGGCCCGTCGATGGCGGCGCCGCGCGAACACTTCGCCGCCGCACTCGACAACGACGGTTTCATCTGGGCGATCGGCGGCGAGTCGACGTTCTCGTCGGAGAAGCTGTTCACGCCGACCTGCCCGATGGTGACGTATCAGCCGACCAACGCGCAGAGCTACCGCGGCACGACGCTCGGACTCGAGGTCGACGTCGCGGGAACGGCTCCGTTCACCTACCAGTGGCGGTTCGCCGGCGTGCCGCTGACGGATGGTGTGACGGCGCAGGGCAGCACCGTCGTCGGCGCGGCGACCGCGCAGCTCGGCGTGCTCGGCGTGTCGGATCTCGACGCCGGGTCGTACGACTGCGTGATCTCGAACGCGTGCGGCGTGACGGTGTCCGCCTCGATCGGCGTGGCCGTCGTCGCGCCGGCGTCGCTGCCGCCGGCGTTCACCGCGACCAAGCTCCACCCCGGCGGCGCGACGGCCTCGAGCGCCAGGTCCGTCGACGACGGCACGATCGTCGGCACGACGAGCTACGTGCACGCGACCTACGGCACGCTCAGCCGACCCGCGATGTGGCCCTCGGTCGCACCGTCGGCGCTCGACTTGACGCCGGGCAACTCGGTCGGCGGCCAAGCGACGAAGGTGCGCAACGGCACGATCGTCGGCTGGTGGTGGTGGCCGTACACGACGCCGCAAGGCACGGGCTACAACCAACACGCGAGCGCATGGAACCTGGGCGGTGCGCACACCGAGATGCAGGTCAGTGGTCAGGAGTTCGGTTCGCTGAGCGACACGGACGGCATGCACCACGTCGGTGGCATGCGCTTCGACGAGTCGTCGACGACGAGCTCGGGCTACTACTGGCCGACGTTCTCGCGTTTCGCGTACGGACTGACGCCGCCGGGCGCGTGGGGTTCGGGCTGCTCCGCGATGGACGCCGGACTCGGCTTCGGCAACGTGAACCTTGGCTTCGGCGTGCAGCACGCGGCGAAGTGGACGCTCGACGATCGCAAGTTCTTCGACATGAACCCGCCCGGCTCGTCGCGCAGCTACATCACGGCGGCGAGCGACGGGCTGCAGATCGGCAGCGCGACGTTCGGCGGCACGCAGCGGACCGGGATCTGGGCCGGCAGTGCGGGCTCGTTCTTCGAGCTGCCCGCGATGTCGGCGTACGAGACGGAAGCCGGACTGATCGTCGGCTCGGCCGTCCTGCTCGGCACGTCGCGCGCGGTCGTGTGGCACGAAGGTCAACTGTTCGACCTGCACCAGTTCGCGCCGCCGGAGTTCAGCTCGAGCGTGGCCTACGACATCGACGTCGCGGTCGACGGAACGATCACGGTCGTCGGGCAGGGTTACAACGCGGCGCTCGGACGCAACGAGGCACTCGTCTGGCAGACGCCGGCGCCCGACGCGGCGACGGTCGTCGAGTACGGCGTCGGTTGCCCGGAGCCGCATCTCCTCGCCGAGTCGCTGCCGGTGATCGGCGGCACGCTCGACCTCACGATGGAGAACGTGCCGGCGAGCACGACCGTCGCCGCCGTGCTCGTCGGATTCGCGCCGCTCGACATCGACGTGTCGAGCGTGTTCGGTCTCGCGGGCTGCACGCTGCTCGTGAACTCCGCGTTCCCGATCGGGATGACCGTCACGCCCGGTTTCGCCGACGGTTCGATCTCGATGCCGGCGAATCCGTCGCTCGCAGGATCCCTGCACATCTTCCTGCAGGGCGCGATGATCGCGCCCGGCTCGACGCCGTTCGGCGTGGCGCTGAGCAACGCGCTCGACTGCCGGCTGGGCTTCTGATGCGCCGTCGGGGCGAGTCGTCCGCGACTCGCCCCGACGCCACGACTTCGGTCGAGCGCAGATCCGTCGCGCCCGCCCTTGGCGATTCGGCGCCAACGGCCCATGATGCGCGGCCCGACGGCTCATCCCGTTCGGACCAGATCATGGCACTTCCCCCGACACTCGACCTCTTCGCCGAGATCGAAGAGCTCAAGCGTTCGCGCAAGGCCGTCATCCTCGCGCACTACTACCAGGACCCCGACATCCAGGACATCGCCGACTTCCTCGGCGACTCGCTCGACCTCGCGCGTCGAGCCAAGGAAGTCGAGGACGCCGAGGTGATCCTGTTCAGCGGCGTCCACTTCATGGCGGAGACCGCGAAGATCCTCAATCCGGACAAGACGGTCGTGATCCCGGACGTCAACGCGGGTTGCTCGCTCGCCGATTCGTGCCCGGCCGACGAGCTCCGCGCGTGGAAGGCCGAACACCCCGACCACTACGTCATCAGCTACATCAACTGCACGGCCGCGACGAAGGCCGAGTCGGACATCATCTGCACGTCGAGCAACGCCGAGAAGATCCTGCGCTCGGTGCCCGAGGACCGACCGATCCTGTTCGCGCCCGACAAGAACCTCGGCGCCTGGCTCGTCAAGCAGACCGGTCGCGAGATGGACCTGTGGCCGGGCACCTGCCAGGTCCACGTGACGTTCAGCGAGCGCAAGCTGTGCGAACTCATGGCGCGCAACCCGCACGCGAAGTTCATCGCCCACCCCGAGTGCGAGGACGACATCCTGCGCCACGCCGCGTTCGTCGGCTCCACCAAGCGCCTGCTCGAATACGTCGTCAACGACGACGCCAAGACGTTCATCATCGGCACCGAGGCGGGGATCATCTACACGATGCAGCAGGCCGCGCCCGACAAGGAGCTGATCCGCGCGCCCGTCAACGAGGGCGGCCAGGGCTGCGAGGCCTGCGGCGAGTGCCCCTACATGAAGCTCAACACGCTCGAGAAGATCTACCAGACCCTGCGCGATCTGGAGCCTCGCATCGAGATGAGCGACGAGCTGCTCGAGCGCGCGCGCCTGCCGCTCGAACGCATGCTCGCGATCTCCTGACGTGGTCTGGGTCTGGACCGCGCTCGGCGTCGTCCTCGCGCTGTTCCTGGCGTCGTTGACACCCGCCGGCCGCGACTTCCGCCGGCGGATGATGGCGCGGATGTACGACCGCACGATGCGGCGCTACGAAGCGCGCATCGGCGATCGCAAGCGCGCGCTGTTCGCCGCGCTGTCCGGGACCGTGCTCGAGATCGGACCCGGCACCGGCGCGAACTTCGAGTTCCTGCCGGCCGCCGTGACGCGCTGGATCGGCGTCGAACCGAACCCGCACATGCACGCGAGCCTGCGCGCCGCCGCGGAACGGCAAGGCATCGCCGCCGAATTCCGGTCGGCGACGACGGACGCGATGGCGGTCGACGACGCAAGCGTCGACTGCGTGCTGAGCACGCTCGTGCTCTGCTCGGTGCCCGACCCGACCGCCGTCGCCCGCGACGTCGAACGCGTGCTTCGACCGGGCGGCAAGTTCGTGTTCATCGAACACGTCGGCGCGCCGCGCGGGTCGACGCTGCGATTCTTCCAGTCCCTCGTGCGCCCGTTCTGGGCCTACTTCGCCGACGGCTGTTGCCCGAATCGCGATCTGGAGCAAGCGATCCGAGATGTCGGCTTCGCATCGATCTCGGTCGAGCGGTTCCGCATCGACCGCGAGGCCGGACCGGCGATCATCGCACCGCATATTGCGGGTGTTGCGGGAAAGGGCTGAGGTCCCGCCAGCGACCCGTGTCTCGCGAGCCGGTGATCAGGGCACGCGGATCGACGGACGCTCACCATCCCGCACGACGATCCGCCCCGAACCGACCACTCTGGTCTGCTCGTGGATCACGTAGTCGTAGAAGCCGGCCGGGAGGTTCGCGGTGGTCCTGGCGCTTCGAACGTACGCCGTCCAGACCGGAACTCGTTGTTCGTCCATGACCGTCAGCAGCGGGAAATCGACGACGTGCTCGCGTTCGGACTCGACCTTCACGCCGACGGTCGGGCGGATCGTGAGTTTCACGGGCTCCTCGAAGGGCTGCGTCGTGTCGATGAGTGCGTGGCCGAACTCGGTCCGTTGCGGGTTCATCGCTCGGATCAGGAATCTCCCTCGACCCGCACGAAGCTCGAACTCGCCGTTGGGATCGGTCGCGGACATGAACGACGAGTTCAGGGCTTGCGGAAACGACCGCCGCTCCAGGTCTTCGATGAAGACCATGCCGCTACGCGCAGAATCGTCGGGCCCGACGACGCGACCGCGCACGACGACGGATCGTCCGATCCGGATCGTTCCCAGGTCCTGTGGCCCGGGTTCGATTCGGAATCGTTGGTGCACGGAGAAGTACCCCTTCGCGGAGGCTCGCAGTTCGAGCATGCCGATCGGTTGCCGCTCGAGAACGGCGCAGCCGTCGTCGCCGGTCTTGGTCGTGCCACCACCGAGTCGGTCGGCGGACAGTTCGACGCTCGCGACGACCGGCTCCGCGGTCTCCGCGTCGACGACCTGCAGGCGGACGGTTGCGAGTGCATCGAGGATGTCGTCGACCGGGACGACCAAACGGACCGAGTCCCGATGCTCGTCGACGAGTTCGGTCGCGAGGACGACGTGTCCGAGGATGGCGCTGACGTAGACCGGCGGCGCGGTGAACAACTCGAGCACGCCGGACACGTCCTCGGGCATGGGGGCACTCATCCGTCGCATGACGCTCGCAGAGTACCAGACTCCGCACCCGAGTTGCGTGGACCGCAGAGAGTGCATCGGCAGCCGCTCCGGCGGACGGGTCGGCGTGCCGATCGCCAGCACCTCGATGGGAGACAGCCCCTTCTCGCGCAGCGCCTCGTGGAGCAACGTGCCGTCGGTCGTCTCGATTCGGACACCGATCGAGTGGGTGCGCGTCAGCTCGAAGTCGAATCGCTGCACATGGTCTTCCGTGACGTGGATCTCCGACTCGAAGTTGGCGAATCCCTTCGCGGTCGCGAAGACCTCCCAGTCTCCCGGCCGCAATCCCGTCACGGCGTACCCATGATCACCGCGCACGTCGGCCCGGAGCTGGCGTTGCGCGTCGTCCGGGTCGCGGAAGCGCAAGGTGCACGAATCCACGCGTTCCCCATCGTCCGCGCGACAATGGCCGAGGATCACGATGCCGAACGACTCGTCGATCTCGGCCGGTCCGCGGTTCGACCCGACGTCCACGCGTTCGGGTGGCGAACTCGCGTCCATCGGATCTCGCCCTGCGTCGGCGAGACGCTCGGTCGCCTCGGAAGCCCGGGCCGCCGCACCCTCCTCGCGCGGAGCAGGACCGATCGGGCCGGGCTCGCCCTGCCCGACCGTCATCGCGAGCAGCCAGCCGACGACGCACCCGACTACGAGAAAGGCGACGCGTTGCATGGGGTTCCTCCTGCCGATGAGCATAGCCGCGACCACGGCGCCGACCGCCGGTCGGCACGGTTCCGAAAACGGTCGCGATCGGCAAATCCGGCACGGATTCCCGAATTCGAGGCTTGTGGCCGGGCGGTCGCGTGCGAGCATTGGCGGGAATCCAGTGGTCCACGGACCATCCCTCGCAGTTCTCTACAAACGCACGAACGTCATGTCGGAACACAAAGACCAAGAGATGCTCCTCGTCGGCAGCAAGACCAAGGCCGCTCTGAAGGAGCACGAAGTCAGCGTCGCAGGCGACGCGCTCGACGCGCTCAACCAAGTCGTCTACTGGTACCTGCAGCAGGCCGCGGCACGCGCGAAGGCCAACGGTCGCAAGACGGTTCGTGGCCACGACTTCGTCGTCGGCCACTGAGGCCGACGTCAGGCGACGGTGACGTGGAACGTGCCGTCGCCGTCCGGCCGGATCCGCGTGGTCCGGCCGGTGAAACGATCGACGATCTCGGCGTTGGTGCGGGTGTGCAGGGTCGGCTCGACCGTGCGGAACGTCCCCCCGCCGCGGAGCGCGAGCGGTAGCAGCAGCTGGTCGGCGAGATGTGCGCCGACCGGGGCATCGGTCGCGAGGAACGAACGGACCTCGCTGCTGGCCCGGGCCGCGACCTGCTCGGCGCGGACGCCGAGCTTGCCGAAGCCGGTGGCGAGGTGCGTCACGTGGTCGAACTCGTGTTCGATCGTCAGCACGTTGCCCTGACCCTGCACACGATCGAGCTCCTCGAGATGGAGTTCGTCGCGGGTGAATCCGAGCTTCTTGCGGACGACGTCGAGTTCTCGGTTCGCGATGTGCGGTTCCAAGTTGGCGAGGTGGACGACGGCTCGGCGGAGGACGAGGTCACCGCGTCGGTGGAGCGCGAAGGGTTCGCTCGTCTGGCCGTCGGCCGGCTCGATCGCGGCCTCGACTCGACCACCGCCGGCCGGCGCGAAGCCGTGCCGATGCAGTGTCACCTCGAGGCGATGGCCGAGCGCCGCGATCGCCGGGACGAAGCACTTGGTGAGGAAGTCGACGGTCGGTGCCGCGGGGTTGTGGGTTCCACCCGTGACGGTCACCCGACTCGGCGCATCGGCGATCGCGAGCAGCGGCCACACGGTCTGCAGCACGAGCGTCGTGCTGCCGGCCGAACCGATCGGGAACGTGTAGTTGCCCGCGTACACCGAGCCGCTCGGTCGGAACGTCAACGACTTCGATCCGACCTCGGCGCCCTCGACCTCGGCATTGCAGACCTGCGCCGCCGCGAGCACGCAGGTCAGGTGCTGCCGCATGAGCCCGGGCTTCTTGCGCCCGGCGCGGATGCCGTTCAGCACGAACGGTTGGCCGGTGCAGCCGGACAGACTCAGCGCCGAGCGCAGGATCTGGCCGCCGCCTTCGCCTTGTTCGCCGTCGATGACGATCATTCCCGCGACGCGTGCGGGAGCGTCGCGTCGCTCACAGTCGCGCCTTCTCGGTCCAGATCGGCGGCTCTCCGATCAAGCCCTGCGTGTTGACCTCGAGCACGACGGTTCGATCCGTCTTCGGCAGCACCCAGATGCCGAACGGCTCGCATCGCCGGCCGCCACCGTCCGGGCCCATCGTTTGGTAGGTCAGCCGCTGGATCCTGAGCCGCAGCAGGTCGTCCCCGACTTCGTCGACGGCTTGGACCGAGAACCCGTTCGAGTTCCAGGCCTTGCCGGCAAACATCGCGATGACGACGCACTGGTCGAAATCGATCTTCGGGACGCCGACCGAGTTCCAGAACCAGGAGTACTCCTCGTTCGGTTCCTCGGCGCCGACGTGTCGGAGCCACAGCTTGGCCCATGACTGCGAGTCGGTGATCTTGTGGTGCTCGCGCTCGACGATCTTGCTGCGTGCGCCTTCGAACGAAACCAGCGGCATCGCTGTGGGCGAGTCGACGTCGGTTCGGATCGACGACGTCAACACG
>JAGQQZ010000589.1 GCA_020425915.1 Planctomycetota bacterium
CAGCGGATACGAGAACCGCGTGTTCTCGGTGATCGAACCGTCCGTCAGGTCGAACTCCTGCGGATCGGTGTCCTCGATCCGCTTCCCGGGCAGCGGCGGCACGTTCTCGATCAGCGTGCCGGGCATCGACAGCGCCGCGGCGATGATCGGGTCGGAATCCTTGTCGATGTCGATCAGCTTCTCGTAGCAGCCGTCCTCGAGGTTCGAAACGCCGTTGTCGGTCCAGGCGTGCTCGTCGTCGCCGATCAGCTTCCGGTTGGGATCCGCCGACAGCGTGGTCTTGCCGGTCCCCGACAGCCCGAACAGGATCGCGCCATCCCCGCCCTCGCCGACGTTCGCCGAGCAGTGCATCGACATGCGCTGTTGCGTCGGGAGGATGTAGTTCATCACCGTGAACATCCCCTTCTTGTTCACGCCGCAGTAGTCGGATCGGCCGGTGACGAGGAAGATGCGATTGCGCAGGTCCATGATGACCACGCGCTGCGAGCGGCTGCCGTCACGCTCGGGATCGCAGTGGAACGACGGGACGTTGAGCATCGTCCAGCGCTTCGAGTCCGCGTCCGCGACCCCGGGGATGTCCTTCGGGAACATGTTGTGCACGAACATCGCGTGCGTCGCGTACTCCCCGACGAATCGGTACGGCACCGCGTAGTCGGGGTCCGAACCACAGAAGACGTCCTGCACGTAGAGCGGCTGCTTGCGATCGTTCAGGTGGGCGACGACGCGCGCGAGCAACCCCTCGTAGGCGGCGGGGTCGAACTTCTGCAGGTCGTTCTTCCACCAGATCGAGTCCTCGAACTCGTCCCATGCCACCGCGAACGTGTCCTGCACCGGGCGCCCCGTGCAGCTCGGGTCGGTGTAGTAGACCAACGGTCCGTCGACCCCGAGCTTGGTCGGGTAGGCCTTCTGCTCGTCGTCCGGCCCGTCCGCGCGGATGCGCCCGCGGTCGTGCGCGATCGCCTCGTGGAACAAGGTGGGCTTGTCGAGGTTGTGCTTGAACTCGATTCCCTCGAGTCCGAGCAGGGACGAGAGCTGTGCTTGAAGAGTCATTTCACGTTGTCCGAGGGGAATACGGACAGGATCCAAGGGGAGCGGGCGGACCAGGAAACAGCGCGAGGAGAGATCACGCAAGCCTTCCCGGCGATCCGGACCCGCCGGACCGCGCGGGAATCGGTCCTCCGCCCGGGAATTTCGATTCCGAGGTGGCTACGAAAGGGGGCCGATGACCGAGCGCAAGGTTCTGCTCGACGCCGCGGCGTTCCTCGACGCGGCCCGTTCCCACGTCCCCGGCCTGTCCCGGGACGAGGTCCGCACGATCACCCAACGTCTGCTCCGGGCCTGCTACCTCGACCTGGGGAAGGCGCCGCGCCTGCTCGACGACCAGGACCTGGGGATCGTGATGACCGAGCATCTGCCGCGACGATTCGCCGCCAAGGATCCGCTCGCGGCCCGCGCGCGCGATGCGCTGGCCGAGTACTTCGAGTTCCTGTTCGAGCACGCGGTCGTGCCGCACGCGTTCGAGATCCGATCGTCGCTCGCCGATGGTATCGACGCGTTCGTCGCGGTCGTCCGATCCGGTCGAGCGCACGCCGACGGCCTCCCGCGAGGCGGCGGCGAGACGATCGAGCACCGCGCCGAGAAGACCGGCCGCAACGACCCGTGCCCGTGCGGCAGCGGCAAGAAGTTCAAGAAGTGCTGCATGCAGCTCGGTCGCGGATGATCCCCCGGCGAATGACAACACGTTCGTCCGGGTGACGGCCACGGCGGTCTCGTGGGTGAGCGCGCTCGGTGCGCCACCATCGACGGTCTGCGGCACTAACCGCGGGCGTTGTCGGAGCGGGAGATCGCGGCGATACTCGACGCGGACCGTCCGATGTGACGAACATGCGATCCTCTCTCCTGCAGTGCTCGGCGATCTTGTTGGTGGTTCCCGCCATCGGGCAGCGACCGACCGAGGACGCGCGCCGCTTCGTCGTCTGGGCCACGAGTTGCTCGCACACGACGACCGATTCGAAACTGGCGTACTCGTCGATCGCGGGTCCGCTCGCGCAGTCGGAGGGACGTGATCCGAACGCACCGGCGTTCGACTGGGACATCTGGGTCGACGCGGGAGACTTCTCGGGCACCAACCGACCACCGGGCGAGACCGAGGGGCACGAGCTCACGTTCCAGTACCAGACGATGACCGAGCACCGACGCGAGCAGGTCTACCAGGTGCAGGGCAACCACGACGCGCCGTACTACGACCACGGGCCGGGGAGCTGGTTCCGCGAGTGGTGCGACCCGTTCGGCGAGAACACCGCGGTGTCGGGTGTCGACGCGTCCCGCCGACCATTCCCGATCGAGGGGACGTGGGAGCGCTATCGCTTCGTCGCGGGAAACATCCTGTTCCTGATGCTCTCCGATCGGAACGACGCGCCGTTCCCGGTCGGGCGCGGGGACAGCAAGACCGGGTTGATGGGCGGCTTCCCCGCCGGCGCGGTGACTCGCGAGACGTTCGAGTGGTGGCGACGTCAGGTCCTCGACAACCAGGACAAGATCATCGTGACCGTGCACCATCACGTGTTGCGTGACACGACGACGGGATCGGGGGTCGACGACGGCTGGGTGTACCACCCGGCCAAGGGCAGCTCGAGGGGCAGCTCGACCCTCTACTACATCATCGAGAACGACGATCCCGAGTCGTTCGAGTACACCGCGGATGCTCTTGCCTTCGAGTCGTTCCTCGACGAGTTCGAACGCGAGCACGGCCGCGGCGCGATCGACCTGTGGATCGGTGGCCACACGCACGTCCGCGGACCCGACGACGACACGAGTGGGCGATCGATCTCCGAACGGCGGTGGGGCGTGCAGTTCCTGCAGGTCGCGGCACTGACACAGTTCCACGGCGGCTCGTGTCCGCTGAGTCGCGTCCTCGAGTTCCGGGGCGGCAGTTCGACGTTGCGGGCGAGGGTCTACCTGCACGAACCATGGCGCACCCACCCCGCCGGCTTCTACGAGCCGAGCACGGTCGACATCGAGTTGCGACACGAGTTCGCGTGTCCGCCACCGATCGAGCCGATGTCGCCGTTCCCCGAGGAGACGCGTCGACTCCGCGCGCAGCGATTGTTCGGCCGTGACTCGGCGATTCGGGGTGTCCCGAGCTTCGTCGACGCAGGGCCTTCGCCCGAGCTGTTCGGGCGTTGGGATGCGGAACGGGGAGGTCGGCTGCAACTCGTCGAGCAAGTCGTTGCCGACGGCGAGCGCGATGCGATCGCGAACAAGCCCGAGCTCGCCGAGGACGACGAACGGGGCACCGTGATGCGATTCGACGGTTCGCGTCGTGTCCGGGTCGGACACCTCGACACGACGGAATGGACCGACCTCACCGTCGCCGTCTGGGTGAGGAACTCCGCGAGCGACCTCCCGGTCATGCGCCTGATCAGCAAGGATCGCGTTTCGGAACCCGGATGTTTCGTGTTGCGACGGGATGGGGAGAGTTGGTCCTGGGCGGTGTTCGATCGTGCGGCGACGAAGTGGCGGCGCGCGAAGTGGAGGCAGGAGAGCGGTAACAAAGACTGGCACCACATCGTCGGGGTCGCGGACTCCGAGCAGGGCGAGGTCGCGCTCTACTTCGATGGTGAGCGCGTCGCGACGACTCCTTGGAGCGCGGGAGTGCTCGACGACCTCGCGGGTTCCGAACTCGTGGTCGGTGCGGACTCCGCCGAGTTGCGGTTCACGCAGGCGTTCGTCGGCGACGTGGACGACGTCCGTCTCTACCCGAATTCGCTGTCCGACGAACAGGTCCGGGCGCTGTACGCGGAAACGCGTCGCTGAGCCGACCTACGCGCCCCTGCAGGGGGCGGGTGACGATTCACGAGATCTTCACCTGCGGCTGTTAAGAAACCGCACAGGTATCCGCGACGGTCCGCGCCGTGACACGACACACGGTCTTGATCATCGAGGACGACGCCGACATCCGGGAGATCGTCGAGTACAACCTGAAGCGGGAGGGCTACAAGGTCTTCACCGAGTCGCACGGTACCGACGGACTCGAGACGGCGCGGCGCACGGCTCCGGACCTGATCGTGCTCGATCTGATGTTGCCGGGCCTGAATGGCATCGAGATATGCCATCGGGTCAAGTCCGATCCGCTGACCCGCGACACCGCGGTCATCATGGTCACGGCGAAGGGCGACGACAGCGACGTCGTCGCCGGTCTGTCCGCCGGCGCGGACGACTACGTCACGAAGCCGTTCGGACCGAAGGCACTCACGGCGCGCGTCGGTGCCGTGCTGCGGCGCAGCGGCCCGCGTGAGGGGTCGGGCCGGGGGCGCGTCGTCCACGGACCCGTGCTGATCGACACGATCCGCCACGACGCCAAGCTCGACGGGCAGCCGATGGAGCTGACGCCGACCGAGTTCCGACTGCTGTTCCTGCTGTTCTCGCACCCCGGACGCGTGTTCTCGCGCGCGCAGCTCCTCAGCCGCGCGATCGGCGAGTCGGCGTGCGTGCTCGACCGCAACATCGATGTGCACATCCGTGCACTGCGTCAGAAGCTCGGACCGCACCGCGGTCTGATCGAGACCGTGCGCGGCGTCGGATACCGCGCGCAGGCGTAGTCACACCTTCCTTCGCGCGACCGTTCGAATCTTCGATCGCCATGTTCCGAGCTTCGCATCGCCTTTCCTCGACCTTCACGAAGCGTCCCTAGGATCCCGCGCCGTCGAACGACCCAGGGAAGGGTCGGTCGGCCCACACGAATCACAACGACCTCCCAACAACAAAGACTGATCCATGCTAACCAACACGATCTTGCGCGCGGCCGCCCTCGGAAGTGCCGTCGCCGCAGCCATGGGCACGGCCAACGCCCAGAAGATCAACGTCACGGCCGACATCACGGTGCCGACGACGTGGTTCTCCACCAACACCTATGACCTCCGCCGCGACATCGCGGTCCAGGCCGGCGCCACGCTGACGATCCAAGCGGGCACCGTCGTCTGCACCTCCGCGCCGGTCACGAACCCGGTCGACCCCGAGTTCGGTCTCGACGAGAACCGTTCGCTGCGCGTCGAGCGCGGTGCGCAGATCTTCGTGAAGGGCCGTGCGGAAGCCCCGGTCATCATGACCTCGGCCGCCGACGTCGCGACCTGGACGCCGGACGCCGGCCACCCGACCGGTGGCAACCCGAAGACCGGCACCTGGCGCGAAGCCGCCGACGAGTGGGGCAACCTCACCCTCATGGGTCGTGGCTTCATCTCGGAGAACGCCGAAGCCGGCAACGTCCCGACCTGCAACGCCAACAACGAAGCGCCGATGGAAGGCCTCGTCGAGTCGTTCCCCGGTGACCCGTCGGTCCGCTACGGCGGTGGCGACGACAACGACGACAGCGGCTCGATCAGCTACCTGTCGCTGCGCTACGGCGGTCGCGTCGAGGACCCGAACGTCGAGCTCAACGGCCTCTCGCTCGGTGGCATCGGTCGCGAGACCGACATCCACCACGTCGAGATCATGAACAACCTCGACGACGGCGTCGAGATCTGGGGTGGCACGGTCAACCTCAAGTACATGAGCATCTGGAACATCGGTGACGACAGCCTCGACATCGACCAGGGCTGGCGCGGCACCCACCAGTTCGGCCTCATCGTCCAGGGCTACAGCATCGACACGAGCCAAGGTGGTGGCGTCGGTGACAACGCGATCGAGACCGACGGCGCCGAGGACTCCGACTGGCAGCCGGTCACGACCGGTCGTGTCTACAACTACACGGTCATCGGCCAGCCGATCGACGGCGACGGCCTCACGACCTGGCGCGACAACGCCCGCATCCAGTACCGCAACTGCATCTTCATGGATGGCGGCGAAGCGTTGGTCAAGTTCGACAACATCGACGGTGACGGCGCGCACGGCTACGGCTTCAACGGCACGCTCTCGTGGCCCGCGACCTGGACGACGGCCTACAACGCCGTTCCCGCGCACGCGAACGATTGCCCGGTCGGCACCTACACGGCGCAGACCGACGGCAACCTCGCCGAGATCCGCAACAGCGTGTTCTTCCGCAACCTCAACGGCTCGGCCTACACCGAAGCCGACGCGCGCGGCGTCCGCAACGCCGGCAACCTGAACGTCACGATCCCGGGCTTCGACGACGCCGACTCGCCGGTCTGCGCGCTGACCCGTGGTCCGCTCGTCAGCCGCGGTGGCAAGTCGATGCTGCCGGTCACGTTCCTGGACCCGCGTCCGAAGAACGAGGCCCTGACGAGCACCGAAGGTGCCGACTACGTCATCAACTGCTTCTCGGATGCCCGCTACCGCGGTGGCTTCATCCCGGAGCAGAGCTGGTTGCACTTCTGGACCGCGTCGGAAGCCTACGGCTTCACGCCGACGAGCCAGTTCGTCGACCTGGGCAAGGCCTGCCCGGGCACCAACGGCGACCTGCACTGCTCGGGCTCGGGTGATCAGAGCGTCCCGATGGGCGCGACGATCAAGCTGAGCAACGCGATCCCGGGCGCCGCCGCGTTCTTCGTCGGCACGTCGCTGCTCGAGGACGTCCTGCCGGGCTTCGAACTGTTCGGCTGCAAGATCGGTCCGCTGCCGATCTTCGGCCCGGCGATCCCGGTCGTCGCTGGCCAGGCCACGTGGACCTGGGGCAACCTGCCGTCGGGTGGCACCTACTACTACCAGTGGGGCCAGATCGATCCGGGTGCGCCGGCCGGCGTGAGCTTCTCCAACACGATCTGCGGTCGCGTGCCGTAGTCGCGAGGCTCGACCTCAACCATCCGACGGCGGCTGCGGCCGCCGTCGGAAACCCGCAACACGAACCCCGACGATCATGAACCGCTGGCTCCGCCACACCTCGTCCCTCGCCTGCACGTTCGCGCTGCTGTCCTGCAGCGGTGAGGAAACTCACGCCGCGACGACTTCGAACCACCAAGCCGCTTCGCGACCGAGCGAACCGGTCGAGGCGTTCCAGACCGAACTCCTCCGCATGGCGTTCCGTGCGACCGAGAAGTTTCCGCTTGACCCTCAGATCAAGAATCGGTGTCGAGAACGGGAAGAGGTCGTTTCTGCAGCTCTGCAACTCGGATCCACGGAACTCGCGCTCGAGTTCACGAGGCAGATCGAGAACTGGCGCAAGGGCGCGTGCTACGCGTTGGTCGCGCGGGAATTGGTCGAGCAGGGCAAGACCGCGAACGTCGAGGGGTACCTCGATCAGGCACTCGCGTCGATCTCCGCGGAGTCGGGCGCCACGGGCCAAGCCTGGAGAGTCGATCGCGTGCGCGCGCTCGTCGCCGTCGTGAAGGCGATGTTGGGAGACGATGCCAAGGCACACGAGTTGGCGGCGACGATCGACACCGATGCGCAACGGGAGGTCCTCGTCGTCGACGAGGCACGCACGCTGCGCGACGAGGACTTCGACAAGGCACTCCGGCAGGTCGATGCGGTCTGCAAGTCCGGCTCGTTCGAGCCCGTGACGGCGCAGCTCCGCAAGTGCGTGCGCCTCTACGACCGCTACTTCGCCGATACGGAGCGGCGCGCAGCGCTCGAGGAGCGGATCTGTCGCGCCGCCCTCAAGTCGACCCCGGCGATGGTCCGGGTCGAGCTGCTGACCGACTCCGCCCGCGTCGCTGCCATGCACGGCGATCGCGCGAAGGCGGAAGAGCTGATCGGGCTCGCCAGCGACCTGATGGCGGAGACGCCGAAGTGGAACCCCGAACACCGACTCCCGCTCGACGCCGCGATCGCCGAGGCCCTGCACCTCGCGGGTGCGACCGACAAGGCTCGTGAGCGCCTCGCGGCCGCGATCGACTACTTCGACGCGAACAAGCAGTTCGTGATCAACATGTTCCGCGGCAACGCGCTGCGACCGATCGCGGAGGCCTACCACGCGATCGGCGACGAACAGGCCTCGATCGACCTCTACGCCAAGATCCTCGACGAGGCCTTCGTCAATCCGAACGCCCGTCCGCGCGCGATGGACTTCATCGCCACGTGCTGCTCGCTGGCGGTCCATCACATCGAGCCGACCGCGGAGCTGCGTCAACGGCTCAACGGCATCGTCGACGAAGAACTGGATTCTCCGTGGTAGGAAAGTGCTGGCTGTTCTTCATCGCCCTGTCGTTCTCGACGGCGACGATCGTCGCGCAGCAGGGCTCCATCCGAGGCACGGTCTACGACAAGGACTTCGACGTGCCGCTGGCGGGCGCACGTGTGTTCGTCGCCGAGCGGAAGATCGAGGCGACGTCGACGGACCAGGGCACCTACGCGATCAGCCAGCTCCCACCAGGAACCTACACCCTCATCTTCTCGAAGCAGGGATACGTCGAGCAGGTCCGTGCCGACGTCGTGGTCGCGGCCGCACAGGTCACGGAGATCGACGTGTGGCTCGCCGGTGACTTCACCGACCTCGAGGAGTTCGTCGTCCAAGACCTGCTACGGCTCGGCGCGGGCACGGACGCGGCGCTGCTCCAGTTCCGAATCGACAATCCGTCGTTCATGAACTCGATCAGCGCCGACCTGATGAGTCAGGCCGGCGCGAGCGACGCGGCCGGCGCGCTGAAGCTGATCTCCGGCGCGTCGATCCAAGGTGGGAAGTTCGCGGTCGTGCGCGGGCTGCCCGATCGTTACGTCAGTTCGCAGGTCAACGGCGTGCGGTTGCCGTCCGCGGACGCGGACACTCGAGCGGTCGAACTCGACCAGTTCCCTTCGTCGGTCATCGACAGCATCTCGGTCACGAAGACCTTCACTCCCGACCAGCAGGGAGATGCGTCCGGCGGCGCGGTGAACGTGCGGCTGCGCGGCATCCCGAAGGAGACCTTCAAGTTTAGCTTCCGCAGCCAGCTCGGCTACAACACGAAGATCGGCGGCCACCGGGACGACTTCCTGTCGTACGACGGCGGCGGGGTGAACTTCGCCGGGCGCGACGACGGGACGCGCGTCGAGCAGCCGTTGAACGCGGACTGGACCGGAGCGTACGCGACCTCGACCACGACGGCGCCGATCGACATGAAGTGGACGATGGGCCTCGGTGCGAGCCACGAGTTCGACAACGGCCTGCGGGTCGGGGCGTTCGCGAGCTACCTCTACGAGCGCGACAGCTCCTACTACGACAACGGCATCGACGACTCGCTGTGGATCGCGGCGCCGGGCGAGGGGCTGCAACCGCGCTGGTCGCAGGGCACTCCGAGCGACGGAGACTTCAAGACGTCTCTGTACGACATCACGCGCGCGACGCAGTCGATGCAACGCGGCGGCGTCATGACCGCGGGGATCGAGTTCCTCGACCAATCGATCACGCTCGCCTACGTGCGCACGCGGACCACCGAGGACAGCGCGACGCTGTCGACCGACACGCGCGGCAAGGAGTTCTACTTCGGCGAGAACTACGACCCGTACGATCCCGACGACCCGGGCAACACGCGGGACACGCGCTTCAGCGCGCCGTACCTGCGCAACGAGTCGCTCGTCTACAACGAGCGGCTGCTCGAGAGCAAGATCCTGCAAGGGACGCACGTGATCCCGACCGGCAAGTTCGGTTCGCGCCGGAACTTCGAGTTCCTCGATCCCGAACTCAGCTGGACGCTGTCGCGGAGCCAGGCGAAGTTCGACGAGCCCGACAAGCGGCAGTTCGGCGCGTTGTGGGTCCCGGAGTCGAACGACCCGGGCGCGCCGCCCTTCGTGCCGCCGTTCACGCGGCCGGCCGAGTGGTTGCCGTTGCGCGCGTCGAACACCTTCCTGCTCGGCAACGCGCAGCGCATCTTCAAGAAGATCGAGGAGGAGAGCGAGCAATACGCGCTCGACCTCAAGTTCCCGTTCGAGCAGTGGGACGACCGTCAGGGCTACTTCAAGTTCGGTGTGTTCGAGGACAAGGTCGACCGAACGTTCGAACAGGAGACCTACTCGAACCAGAGCGACGTCGGGATCGGCAGCGAGGACACGTGGACGAACCCGTGGAGTGTGATCTTCCCGATCGAGGGTGGTCACGACATCGTCGCCTCCGACCGCGATGTCAACTACCTGGGCAAGCAGAACATCCGCGCGCAGTACGCGATGGTCGACCTGCCGCTGTTCTCGTCGGTGAACGTGATCGGCGGGGTTCGACGCGAGTCGATGCTGATGTCGACGACCCTCGACCCGGACGCAGGGGCGACGTACTTCCCGCCCGGCGCGTCCACCTCGGTCGCCCTGAACCCCGGCGACGCCGACGTCTCGATCGACGAAACGAAGTACCTGCCGGCGCTGGCGTTCCTGTGGACGCCGATCGAGCACCTCACGTTCCGCGCCGCATACAGCGAGACCGTGGCGCGGCAGACGTTCCGCGAGATCACGCCGATCCAGCAACAGGAGTTCCTCGGCGCACCGACGTTCATCGGCAACCCCGATCTGCAGATGGCGGAGCTGAAGAACTACGACCTGCGCGTCGACTACACGCCGTTCGAGAACGGGTTGCTGTCAGTCTCCTACTTCAAGAAGGACATCACGAACCCGATCGAGTTCGTGACGCGCGTGACGGTCGGCTTCGACTACACGACGCCGCTGAACTTCCCCGACGGGACCCTCGAAGGTTGGGAGTTCGAAGCGCGGCAGGACCTGGGCGTTCTGACCGAAGTTCTCGACGGCCTGACGATCGGTGGCAACCTCACGCTGATCGACTCCGAGGTGTCGCTGCCGCAGGAGGAGATCGACAACTTCTCCGACCCCGCGATCGATTCGCCGCGGACGACGCGCGCGTCGACCAACGCACCCGAGCGTCTCTACAACCTGTTCCTGTCGTACGACATCGACTACACGCGGACCCGACTCGGTGTGTTCTACACGGTCACGGGGGACACGCTGGTGGCGGGCGCTGGCATCGACAACGGCAACCTCGTCCCGGACATCTGGGACAAGGAATACGACTCGCTCAACGTGTCGATCACGCAGGGGATCAGCGACTACATCGACATCCGCCTGCGCGCGAAGAACCTCACCAACACGCAGCGACAGACCGAATACCGCCCGCTCAACGCCCCGAGTCTCCTCGAGACCTCGCGTTCTGCGGGCATCGACTACTCCCTCTCGATCGGCGGCAGCGTCAGCTTCTGAGATCGAACAACCATCGACATGAACCCCATGACCATGCAACCCAACGACCGGTCGTCGAGGCTGACGAGCTGGTTCGCTGCGGCGATGCTCGCGCTGCCGGCGACGATCGTCGCCCAGGACGGTGAAGCGCAGCCAACCGACACGCGCACCCCGGCCGAGAAGATCGAGAACACCCGTTCGACCCTGAGCGAGTGGATCGAGGTGCGGCGCCTGATCTCGAAGGAGAAGGCCGACTGGGTCGTCGGTCGCGAGATCGTGACGCAGCGGATCGAGCTCGTGAAGGATCAGATCGACAGCCTGAAGTCGAAGACCGAGGAGACCCGGAGCGGGGTCACCAAGACCGACGAGAAGAAGGCGAAGCTCACCGACGAACTCGACGAGATCACCAAGACCGAAGCTTCTCTCCGCGAGAAGCTGGTTCCGCTCGAGGTGCGCACGAAGCAGCTGATCGCGCGGCTGCCGTCGCCGATCCTCGACACGATCGGTCCGTTGTCGCAGCAACTGCCCGCCGACCCCGAGAAGTCCGATCGCCCGATCGGTGACCGACTTCGTTGCGTGCTCGGCATCCTGAACGAGGTCAACCGGTTCCACAGCGAGATCACCTCGACGACGGAGATCCGCGACCTTGGCAACGGCAACGCCTCCGAAGTCGACGTCCTCTACCTGGGAATCAGCCAGGCCTACTACGTCAACGCCAAGGGCGACGCGGCCGGCATCGGCAGGGCCACCGCGGACGCCTGGGAATGGAAGCCCGCGAACCAGTACGCGGCGGCGATCCAGAAGGCGATCGCGATCTTCCGGGACAAGGAGAAGGCGGACTTCGTCCGACTTCCGGTTCGCATCGACTGAGCGAGGACCACCGAGATGAATATCACCAAGACCATCCTCGGCATCGGCATGGCCGGCGTCGTCGCGCTCGCTGCGCGCGCGCAGGACACGACCGACGCCAGTTACACGAGCGCCGACCGGTCGATCCAGAAGCGCCTCGAAGACAGCGTCAAGGAACTCGAGGAACTCCGCGCTCGACTCGTCGCGGAGAAAGTCCCGCTCAACTCCGAGCTCAACGAACTGCAGCTCGAACTCGCTACGGCGCGAGAAGCGTTCCAGGACGTGACGCGGTTGCTCACCACGAGCACGCTGGAAGTCACGAACCTGCGCGACGACATCCAGAAGGGCAAGGACCGCTCGACCTACCTGACCAACATGCTCGCCGAGTACGGGCGCAAGCTCGGCTCGCGACTCCACGTCGCCGAGGCGAAGCTGCACGCGCCTGCGCTGGAGCGAGCCCGGCTCGCGATCGAGGACTCGAGCATCTCGAAGGCCGACGTGTTCGAGGCACAACTCGCGCTCGTCGCGGAGTCGCTCGACCGGCTGGACGACGCGTTCGGTGGCCGTCGTTTCGACGGCACGGCGGTCAACGCGAAGACCGGGTTGGTCGACGAGGGCACCTTCGTCCTCGTCGGTCCCGCGGCGTTCTTCGCGGACTCGCGTGGCGTCACGGTCGGGACTTCCGAGCAGCGGTCGTCCGAGCCGGCGACCCAGGAGTTCACCGATCCGGACGACGCACACGCCGCGGCCGAGGTGATTCGGTCTCGCGTCGGCGAGCTGCCGGTCGACCCGACGCTCGGCAACGCGCACCGCGTCGAAGGGATGCAGGAGACGTTCCTCGAGCACATCGAGAAGGGCGGCACGGTGATGTGGCCGATCTTCGGGTTGGCGGCGATCGCGCTGCTGATCGCGCTCTACAAGTGGGTGGCGTTGTCGCTGATCGGCAAGCCGTCGCAGAAGAGCGTCAAGCAGATGCTCGCACAGGTCGAGCGCGGTTCGATCGAGGACGCGAAGGCCACGGCGCACGGCATGAAGGGACCCGCCGGCCGCATGCTCGCCGCCGGGCTGGAGCACGCGAACGAGCCACGCGATCTGATCGAGGAGATCATGTACGAGCGCGTGCTCAAGACTCGCTTGCGGGTCAACAACATGCTGCCGTTCATCGCGATCTGTGCGGCAGCGGCGCCGCTGCTCGGCCTGCTCGGCACGGTCATCGGCATCATCGACACGTTCAAGCTGATCACCGAGTTCGGTTCCAGTGACGTCCAGATGCTGTCGTCCGGCATCTCGGTCGCGCTGATCACGACCAAGTTCGGTCTGATCGTTGCGATCCCGTCGCTGCTGCTGCACGCCTACCTGTCGCGCAAGGCGCGCGGCATCGTCGGCAACATGGAGACCGTCGCCGTCGCGCTCGTCAACGAGCTCAGCAAGCGACCGGTCGTCCTGTCGAAGCAGCGCGACGCCGCCGCGGCGCCGAGTGCGAACGGTGACGGGCCGGCCCTGCGCGATCAGGTCGGCGCGATCATCCGGGACATGCTCGGTCCGTTGTCGCGTGAACTGGACACGTCGTCCTCCACCGAGTCGCGGACCGGCTGATGTTCGACTGGTTCTCCATGCTCTGGGAGCGCGCGATCGACATCTGGCTCAAGGGTGGGCCGGCGATGATCGCGATCGCGATCATCGCGCTGATCATGTTCGGCATGGGCGTGCACGTCATGCTCTGCCTGCGCGAGAAGCGGTTCATGTCGGTGCCGGAGAAGGTCTGGCGCCGGTGGATCGATCACCCGAAGGAGCGCCGGGGACCGATCGGTCGATTGCTCGACATCGGCACGAACGGCAAGTCGCTCGAGGACGCGACGCACTTCTTCGAGGAGTTGCGCACGACCGAGGCCGCGCCGTTCGAACGCGACCTACGCGTCATGAAGGTGTGCGTCTCGGCCGCGCCGCTCGTCGGCCTGCTCGGCACAGTGACCGGGATGCTGACGACGTTCGGTGCGATCGCCAACGGCTCCGGCGGTGACCAGACGTTGGGCATGATCGCGTCCGGCATCTCCGAGGCGCTCGTCACCACCATGACCGGGCTCGTGATCGCGCTGCCCGGCCTGTTCTTCCAATACCAACTCGCCAGGCGGTACGAGATGTACCGCTCCTTCCTCGCCCACCTCGAGACCGTTTGCACGCAGGTGCTCTATCGAGACCAGCGTGAGGCGCGCGCGCGCGCCGCGCGCGACGCGGCGGCCACCCGTGTGGTCGAAGCGCTCCGAGCAGCCGTGTCCTGACCGACGAACTGGAGACAACCGATGGGACGATTCCGAGAAGCCTCGTTCGAAGACAGCAGCGACACCGGCATCGACATGTCGCCGCTGATCGACTGTGTGTTCATCCTGCTGATCTTCTTCATCGTCACGACGGTCTTCGTCGAGGAGACCGGTGTCGAAGTCGACAAGCCACAGGCCGCGTCGGCGAGCATGCTCGAGAAGACGAGCATCCTGATCGCGCTGACGGCGAAGGGTGAAGTCGTCTACGGCGGCCGGGAGATCGGCGTCGGCGGCGTGCGGCGCATCGTCAAGCAGACGATGCAGAAGCAGAACGAGGAGATCCCCGTGATCATCCAGGCCGACCAGGCGTCGCAGTCCGGTCTGCTCGTGCGGATCATCGACGAGGCCAAGCTCGCCGGTGCGACCAAGGTCAGCGTCGCGACGCGCACCGCTGCCAACTAGTCCGATGAGCGTCCCGACGAAACCTCTGAAGCGCGCGGCGCGTCGGCTCGGTCACGGGCTCGTCGTCCTGATCTCGGCGCCGCTGCTGGCGTTCACCTTCTTCCTCGTGCTGCCGTTGCTGCAGACCCTCGGCGAACGACCCGAGCCGGAGTTCATGGTCCGGAGCGTGTTCACCGCGGAACTCCCGCCGCCTCCGCCGCCGGAGGAGAAGCCGGAGGAGGAGAAGGAGGAGGAGAAGGAGCCGCCGCCGGAGCTGTCCGACGAGCCGCCACCGATGGACCTGTCGGCCCTCGAGCTCGCACTCAATCCGAGCTACGGCGATGGCTGGGGTGCCGGCGGGATCTCGATGAACCTGAACGGCCTGTCCGGCGACGGCAGCAAGAAGTCGGTCGAAGCGCTGTTCTCGCTGGCCGACCTCGACCAGAAACCCCGACCGACATATCGGCAGAGCCCGTCGTTCGGTCCGCAGCAGCAACGCAAGGCGCCCGGTCGCGTCGTGTTGTTGTTCATCGTCAACGAACACGGTCGCGTCGAACAACCGAGGGTCCAGAGTTCGACCGACAAGGTGTTCGAAGCGCCCGCACTGCAAGCCATCAAGAAATGGAAGTTCGAGCCAGGCAAGCGAAACGGTGAGTCCGTGCGCTTCCGGATGCGACTCCCGATCACGTTCCCGAAAGGGTGACAGACATGAGACCTTCCCTGAACATCACCATCGTCCCGGTCGCGCTCATGCTCGCGGCGTGTGGGACCGTGTCGGGTCCGATGCTGACCACGTACTCGGTCGCGTCCCGAGCAGCCCGACCCCAGGACCCGCCGCAGGACCCCGCGGTCGTCGAAGCTTCGGCGCGGCGTGACGGTGCGAACCGCATCGAACTCTCGGACGAAGCTCGCGAGTTGCTGCACAGCCCGTCGTTCCAGCGCCGGTTGATCGAGAGCTACGTCTCGGAGACCGAGACCGAGCCTCGTTTCGACGAGGACGAGCACGAGATCATGCTGACCGTCATGGGGCATGTGACGGCGGAGGAGTTCGACCAGGCCGAAGCGATCGTGCGGCAGCACCAGTCGCCCAAGGCGAGTGCGGTGTTCGACTTCACGTTGGGCAACATCCTCTACCAGCGTGACGACTTCGAAGGGGCCGCGGCGGCCTACGAGATCGCCGTGCAGAAGCACCCGCGATTCCGTCGCGCATGGGGCAACCTGGCGCAGATCCAATACACGCAGGGCAAGTACGCCGATGCCAAGCGCGCGTTGACTCGCGTGATCTCGTTCGGAGGCGGCGATTCGGTCAACTACGCACTGCTCGGCGTCTGTCACCAGAAGACCGACGACTACATCGCCGCGGAGTCGGCGTTCCGCATGGCGATCATGCTCGACCCTTCGGCGGTCAACCTGCGCATGGCGCTCGCCGAAACCTTGTTCAAGCAAGGGCGGTTCGAGGACGCGGTTGCGCTGTTCGAGCATCTCATCGCCGAGGAACCCGACCGTTCCGACCTCTGGATGCTTCAGGGCGAGGCCTACGCGATGCTGAACCAGCCGTTGAAGGCCGCGGAGAACTTCGAGTTCGTCGATCGCCTCGGTGGCTCGACCTTCGCGAGCCTCAGCAACCTCGGCGACATCTACGCGAGCCAGTCGCTGTTCGACCTGTCGGTGCAGTCGTACCTCCGCGCGCTCGAACAGAAGCCGGACGGTGACACGACCCGCGCGATGCGGGCTGCGCAATACCTGAGTGGCCACGGCGCACACGCCGAGATGCGCGTCCTGCTCGACGGGATCGAGTCCATCTGTGGGGAGCACCTGGACCTCGAGGGCAAGAAGCGACTCTTGAAGCTGAAGGCGCGACTCGCAGTCGCAGAGGGCGCGACCGAGGAACGGGCTGCGGAACTACAGAAGGTCGTGGCCCTCGACCCGCTGGACGGCGACGCGCTCATCCTGCTGGGTCGCCACTACGGCGAGGCCGGCGAAGTCGAGCGCGCGATCGTCTACTTCGAGCAGGCCGCGAACCTCGAGGGCTTCGAGGCGGAGGCGTCGTTGCGTCACGGGGAGTTGCTCGTGAAGCAGAACAAGTTCGTGGAGGCGTTGCCGCTCTTGAACAAGTCGTACGATCTGCGGCCGCGGGAGTTCGTGAAGAAGTACATCGAGGACATCGAGCGGTTGGCGCGGAGCGCGAAGTAGGGCGTAGGGAGCGAGGGGGAGGGCCTCTGCTCGGGTTCGGAAGCTGGTCGAGGGCCGTCCCCCGCCAGCCCCGTCACCGTCGCGTCGGCCGC
>JAGQQZ010000590.1 GCA_020425915.1 Planctomycetota bacterium
CGGACGTCGCGCCGATCACGATCAGTTCGTCGTGGACGGCGACCGAACCACCGAACAGGTCGCCGGCTTCGGTGTTCGAAGCCTTCAAGTACCCCACCGGACTCCACGCCGATCCGGATCGTTCGAACAGGTAGGCCGCACCACTGCTCGACGCGGAGTTGTCGCTCTCGACGCCGACGGTGGCGCTGTCCTCGCCGAATGCCCCGACGACGATCCGTTGGGAGGAAACCGCGACGGACTGTCCGAACAGGTCGCTGCTGTCCGTATTCGAAGCCTTGAGGTACGCCTGCTGGCCGCCAGCTCCGAGGTCGAACACGTAGGCCGCGCCACTGTTCGCGGCGGAACCATCGGTCTCGTCGCCGTCGACCCCGGTCGCCGAACTGTCCTCACCCGTCGCGCCGACCACGACCGTCGCGCCGTCGATCGCGACCGACTTGCCGAACAAGTCGCCTGCGTTCGTGTTCGAGGCCTTCAGGTAGTGCCCGTACGTGACCACCGAGCTGATCTCGTAATAGACGTACGCCGCTCCGGACGACGCCATCGAGTTGTCGCTGCCGTCGCCATCGATGCCGGTCGCCGCGCTGTCCTCGTTCTTCGCACCGACGACGATGTACGGGTTCGTGATCGCGACCGCTTCGCCGAACGCATCACTCGCACCGGTGTTCGAGGCCTTCAGGTAGCCGATCTGGCTCCACGAACCGGACGACCGGTGGAAGACGTACGCGGCACCGCTCGCCGACGCCCCGTTGTCCGACGGATCGCCGATCGTGCCGAGGCCCGAACCGTCCTCGCCGGGGGCCCCGACGACGATCTCGTCGCCGTGGATCCCGACGCTCCACCCGAACTGGTCGCTGGCCTCGGCGTTGTTCGCCTTCAAGTACGCCTCCTGGCTCCATGACCCGGCCGTGCGCACGAAGACATAGGCCGCTCCGCTGAGCGCCGCGCTGTTGTCGCTCTCGTCGCCGTCGACGGTGGTGGCCGAGCTGTCTTCCTGGATCGCGCCGACGACGATCGTGTCACCCGAGATCGCGACCGACCAGCCGAACTGGTCGTTGGTCTCGGCGTTCGATGCCTTCAGGTACGCCTGCTGGCTCCATGCACCTGCGCTCTGGACGAACACGTAGGCAGCCCCGCTCTTGCCCGCGCTGTTGTTGGCCTCGTCACCGTTCACGCCGGTGGCGTTGCTGTCCTCGAAGTGAGCCGTGACCACGACGGTGTCACCGAACACCGCGACCGCCTGCCCGAACATGTCGGCATTCCCGGCGTTCGACGCCTTCAGGTACGCCAACTGCACGGCGGGGTCGATCGTGAGCGGGTACCGCGCGCCGAGATCGTCGACCACGATGCGAAGACATCCGTCCGTCGATTCGATCCGCGCGGGGAGTTCCGTGCCGTCCGCGTCCAACGCGACGAGACCCGCGTAGTCGAGGACATGACGCCCAGCTCCGTCGTCGAATCGCACACTGCGCTCCTCCCCGAGAACCGTCGGACGTAGTCCGCCGCGCAACTGCAGATCGAATCGTAGCTCACGCACGCCAGGGACCGGCCGCTCGGTCAGCGTGAACCCGTGCTCGAAACCCGTCGCTTCGTTTCGATACCACTCGGCGAGGTTCTCGTCGTGGTGATACTCCAAGCGGCCACCATTCGTCGTCGCACGAGGAACGCCCTCGACAGCGACCATCCGACCCTCGCGACCGTAGCCGACGAGTTCCAAACCCCACCGCCAATCCGACGCCGGCGACGTCGCCGTGAATCCCCGACCGTCGAACTCGATCGAGAATCCCTGCCGAGGCTGCTCCGCGCGGAATCCGCCGTCCGGCGACAGACGCACTTCGTGTCGCTTCGCCTCGTAGGCATCGCGAATCCCGGACCATTGCGTCGCGGAGAGGCCGCCGGGCACCGACGATGGCGTGGCTTGTGCGGACACGGACGTACAGACCGCGAGAAGGGAGAGCGCGAGGATCGATTGCTTCATCGAGCTAGAGGAGAGAGAGCGGTGTGCGGTCCTGCCTCGACGCACGCGCAGCGCGTCCGGCAGAATGCCATGCACCATAGCGCGCTCGGTCCAGGCTCGAAACGTCACGCAAGGGTGATGGACGATTCCCTTACGCCGACGAGCATCCGATTTGCGCCCGGACTAGGGCCCGACAACGATCTCGAGACCCTTCGACAAGTCGATGCACGCCGCGGTCGCGATGCACCCGCACTGCACGCAAAACGTGAAGCCGGGGAGCAGTCCCGGGCCGATCACGACACCGTCCGACAACGTGCCCCACGACGGGTTGACGACGAGTCCGCAGACGCCGCAACCGATCGGCGGCGGGACCGGTAGCGGGAACGGCGAGCACTC
>JAGQQZ010000591.1 GCA_020425915.1 Planctomycetota bacterium
ACCCCCGCTGGTAGAGCAGGTACCCGCACTTGCCGTGGGCTCCTCCGGTGTGCCCGGCGTCCTCTGCGGTCGTCGTCTAGTGATCGACGATCCAGATCTCACTGTTGTGGAGGCTGCTCAGCAGGATCAGGTCGCGCTCCGCGTCGTAGTCGATCGCGTTGCAGTGGGTCCAGTCGCCGTTGAGCGGGACCGCGACCGGGTAGTTGATGTCGATCCGTTCGGGTTGGTTCGCGACGACGCCGAAGTTCGACTGCGTCGGATCGAAGTCCTGGACGACGTGGTCCCAGACGTGCCACTCCCAGATCACGGTTCCGGTCGTCGGCCCGGTCTGCTGGACCTCGACGATGTGGTCGGGACGGAAGAAACCGGGGGTCAGGCTGGCCGGATTGCGACCCGCGGCGATGGCTTCGGCCTGGGTCTTTTCCTCCCAGGCGATCATCAGGACGTTGCCGTTCGGCAGCGGTTCCAGGTCGTGGTGGGACAGCACGCCGCCGGAGTCGTAGCGGAAGTCCCAGCGGATCGAGCTGTCGAACGCGACGCGCTGCAGGCCACCGCTCGCGCCGCCGGACGTGAAGGGAGTCACGTCGACCGCGCGAAGCAGCGTGCCGTCGGCCTCCATGTCCGCCGACAGCCCGGGTCGCAACGAGCTGAACCAGGTGTGCACGACGTTGCTGTTCGAGTCGACGAGGTGTACCTGGTTCGACGTGGCCGCGCCGAACAATCGCAGACCGTCGGCTGGCCCTTGCGCGCTGAGCGGCAGCGCGACACAGGTCAGGGCGATCGGCGCGAGGTGGCGTTGCATCGGAGTCAGTCGGAGATGGCGATCTGCACGAGGTGGAGCGCGGAGCCCGGACGGCCGGTGAGCTTCAGCTCGAGCGATTCGACCCCAGGGTGACACGACTCGGGGATCGCGGTGATCAGCAGCGGGATCGGCTGTCTGGACTCGCTGGCGCCGAACTCGAAGTCTTCGATCAGCAGGTTACCCGAGATCGTCGCGTCGAGCCGAATCGGCGAGGATCCGCGGGGGACCCCGGCGCACAGCAGCAATACGGCGTCCCGTTCGGGGATCACGATCGGGATCGACCGGTGCGCGTCACCGTCCTCGCCGAGCGTGATCCGGCTGGCGGCGTAGGCGATCCCGTCGGAGAGCGTCACGGGCTCGAGGTCGGGGAGTCGGATCGGGAACCGCGGAACCGATCGCGGGACCGTCAGTAGCTCCGTGAGCCGGCAGCTCCCCGAACCTTCCCGCGCGCGGACGAAGTCGATGCGAACCGGACCGCGCACGTTCGCCGGGAGGTCGAGTTGGAACGCCTGCGCGTGCTCGTCGACGTCGAATTCGAGCACGCGCGAACCATCGCGCTCGATCGAGCCGCGCAGTCCGCTCTCGGCGCCGTCGGCGAGCCGCCCGAACAGGCGGAGCGGTCGGTCGCCGCGCGGAGGTGGGACGACGGCACGGACGGTCGCGCCGATTCCGCTGGCGGCTTGGATCGTCACGCCGTCGGGGTCCGTGACGACGGATGCCCGTTCCGTTGCCGGGTGCCTCGAGACCGGCACGAACCGCTGCCCATCGCGGCGCTGCCACGCGACCGAACGGTCGTCGAGTAGATGTCGTGCGAGGTAGTCCAGCCACAGTCGGGTCGTGCCGTCGGCGTCCGTGCGGATGCGCTTGAGCGCCCAGAACTCCTCGCCGTGCAGTGTGGCGAGCGTCACCGTCGCCGTTCCGTCGACGAGGCTGCTGGCGCGGAACAGATCCTTGCTGGTCGCCGCGTGGAACGGGGTTCGCCACTCGGGACGGTCGGCCGACAGGCGCAGGTAGTGTGCGCGGATCTGTTCCGCGCCGACGCGGATCCACGGTTCGGCGCCCGTAGGGAACGCCCGGTAGAGCAACGCGCCGCTGTTGGAGGCCCAGGGATCGCTCGACGTCTGGCCGCAGTTCTCGATGAAGAGGTCGCCGCGGTCCGGCATGCCGGCGGACGGAAGTCGGAGCACGCTGCGGCCGCGCGCGAGCGGTGCGACCTCGACCGAGAGCCGACCGTCGCCGTCGAGCAGCGAGGGGTCGGCCCGCAGGAACTGCGCCCAACCCGACCGCACGAGGTTGATCCCGGCGATCCGCGCCGGCACGTGGCCTCCATCGGTCGCCGAGAGCGCGAGCTCGCCGAAGTTGCCGGCTTCGGGCGTGCCGAGGTCCTCGAAGTCGTAGAGCTCGTCGAGCAACGCGAGGAGCGCCGTTCCCGAGGACAGGATCGAGCCGTCGGCGGACTGTTCGGGCAGCAGGATGATCGGGATCTCGGTGCCGTCGAGTTCGAGCGACGCTGGCCCGCGCAGGTTCGCGTGTTCGGCACCGCCGTAGACGGCGACGATGACGTCCGGCGGCCGGCCGCCGGACGAGCCGGTCGCGAGCGTCGCGCCGATCGTCGGCAGCAGGTTCGGCAGGATCTCCTCTCGTGCTGCCGAACTCGGCGTCTCGATGCGGAGCGGAGCCTCGACGACACCGCGAAGCTCGCTGATCCCACCGGATGCCCGTTGCACGAGCTGGGCGACCGAACCACTCGTCAGTCTGGCGTTCGGCTCCGGCGTCAGCCGGTACTCGGTGTCGCCGAAGAACACCCGTTCGAGAGCCGAGCGCGACGTGCGAAGCGGATTGTCCGAAAACTCGAGCGGGACGACCGCGATCCGGATCCGCGAATCGGCCTCGTGAATCGACTCGCTGACGAGGTCGGTGACCGGCGGTGCGTGTCCTTCGGCCGCGAACCGGATCTGGGCGACCGAGCAGCCGTTCGCGTCGCCTGCCTCGAGTCGGAGGAGCAGCGCGCGATCACGCTGCCACAGTCTCGGATCCGACACGCGGATCGAGATCGTCCTTGGCTCAGCGAAGTCGTCGCCGAGGTCCTCGTGCAGCACGTTGACGCCGCTGGACACGCGGAGGGCGCCGGCCACGTCGATCTCGACCTCGGCGACCGCGGCGGTCGAAGGCAGCGGGAGTCGGTAGCTCGCGTGTCCCCCGGGTTCCACCTCGCGGGCGTACTCGCGGCCGTCGACGTATCGCACGACCCGCGTCGCGCGCGTGTCGAACAGCTCGGCCTCGTCCGAGTCGCCGGGGTCGACGCAGTGCTTGGTGCCGACCGTGATGTGACGCGGTTCGTGCGGCGGCGTCACGAC
>JAGQQZ010000047.1 GCA_020425915.1 Planctomycetota bacterium
CGCGCTCCTGATCGGCGGCGGCTTCGTTGTTCGTGCGACGGCCGCGAAGCAGCTGATCGGCCCGGTGGTCTACCTGCTCTACGCGTTCGCGTTCGGATTGCTCGTCGGCCCGCTGGTGATGATCGCGCAGGTCCACCACGAGGGAATCGTCACGAGCGCCGCGCTCACCACCGGCGTGATCTTCCTGTCGCTGACGGCCTACGTGTTCGTGAGCGGGAAGGACTTCTCGTTCATGGGCGGCGCACTCGCGATCATCGGCGGGCTCGTGCTCGCGACGCTGCTCGTCGGCTGGCTCATCGGGTTCACGTTCGGCGTCTGGATGACCATCCTGATCGCGATGCTGTACTCGGCGTACATCCTCTACGACACGAGCCAGATCCTTCACCACTACCCCACGAACATGCACATCGCGGCCGCGGCGAACCTGTTCGCGAACGTCGTGCTGCTGTTCTACCACGTCCTGCTGATCTTCATGTCGCGCGACGACTGAGGACGGAGTGGGCGCGGCGGCGATGCGCCGCGCCCGATCGCGGGGAAGAAGCCTGGAATCCGCGCTTGACAGGTCCGCACGCGCGTGCATGAATATGCACAGAATCGCGAGACCATGCATACTCCCCACCAGCGCCGCCACCGCATCCAGACCCTCCTCGACGAGTACGCGATCCACAGCCAGGCGCAGCTCGCCGAACTGCTCGCCGGAGACGGGATCCAGGTCAACCAAGCCACACTCTCGCGGGACTTGAAGGCCCTCGGAATCGTCAAGGGACCGGACGGCTACACGGTTCCCGCCGAGCTGTCTCCACCGAACACCGAACGGATTCTCGCGCGGGCCGTGGCACAGTGGCTGCGGGACGCGATCCCGACCCAGAACCAGGTCGTGCTCAAGACGCCACCGGGCGGTGCGCAACCACTCGCCCTGGCGATCGACCAGGCTCGGCTCGACGAGATCGTCGGGACCATCGCCGGCGACGACACCATCCTCGCGATCTGCAAGTCGAACCAAGCCGCGAACCGGATCGCAACCGAACTGCTCGCAGCCTCCTGAACGGACGAAGCCCCATGCCATCGACCTTTCCGACTCTCCCCCACAAGGACCTCCTGACGGTCTCCCAACTGTCCACCGGCGAGATCGAGTCGCTGTTCGCGACCGCAGCCGAACTCAAGGCCAACCGCGATCTGCACACCGATCTGCTGGAGCGCAAGCGGATCGCGATGATCTTCGAGAAGGACAGTTTGCGCACGCGGTTCACCTTCGACATCGGCGTCACCGACTTGGGCGGCCAGGCCGTGTTCATGGACCACCGCGACGCTCGGATCGGATCGCGCGAGTCGATCAAGGACGTCGCGCGCAATCTCGAGCGCTGGGTCGACGGCATCGTGGCGCGGACCTTCAAGCACCGCGTCGTCACCGAACTCGCGGAGAACTGTTCGATCCCGGTCGTCAACGGCCTCACGGACAGCCTCCACCCGTGCCAGGCGCTGAGCGACTTCTTCACGTTGACGGAGAAGTGGGGTTCGGTTCGCGGTAGACGCGTGTGCTATGTCGGCGATGGCAACAAC
>JAGQQZ010000592.1 GCA_020425915.1 Planctomycetota bacterium
AGGCTGACGGACGCGCGTCGTGGGAAGTCAGACGTGGCGGGCGCTTTCCAACGGCCGGGCGGCTGACTGCAATCGGGGATTTCGATGTTGGCGCGCGCGCGCCGGATGGAGGAGGCCGAGCGTGGCGGGCGCCCGCCAGATCCGGACTCGATCGCGGTGGCGGGCGCCCGCCAACATCGGGGGATGCCGATGCGGCCGGCGTTCGGATCGGGATCCTCGATCCTGGGAGGCGCCCGCCGGATCACCAATTCCCGCAACGCTGGCCCCGCGCGCCTCGATTCGCTTCGGAGCTCGAACGAGGGAGCTCCCACCAATCCGACGCAAGACCGCCCGCGCTCAGCACCCCAACCGGCAGGCCGCGTACCCGGTGTTCACCGAACAATCATCGTTCGGCTTTCCGCAGTAGAACCGCGCCTCGATGTACTCGCCCAGCTTCAAGCTCTTGATGACCGTGTAGCTGATCGTGTCGCCGGTCATCTGTTTCCGTCCGATCTCCTTGCAGGAGCCGTCCGCGAAGACCTTCACGAACACGACCCACTGCACGTCACTCGACGACGGCGACATCGTCAGGCAGTAGTCGAGTCGGTCGTCGACGTAGCGGCCGGTGACCTTGACGTAGGTGCCCGGCGGACAGCCGGCGCCCGTCATGTCGATCTTCCCCTGGCACAAGGCCAGGTTGTTCGTCAGGTCGAGCTGGGTCGCGGTGAACGAGATACCCTGCGTGACGATCTCGAACGCGTTCGCTAGCGTGGGGTACGTCAATGGAATCGTCGCGATGCCGGCGGGCGTGACCGTCGCGGGGCCGAGCGCGAACCAGAACGCGTTGAGGTCGATCGTGACCTCGCCCGCGGTCTGGACTCCGAGCAGTGGGCCGAGGTCGATCGGCGAAGCCGCGCGACTCGAGACCATGAGGAAGGCCGATGCGCCTGGGTCCGCGCCGTCGATCTTGAACGTGTTCTGGTTCTGGCCGCTCTGCTCGGCGTGCTTGTGGTCGAGTTGCGGCTGGACGTCGGGTGCGAAGTTGATCTGCGCAGGGAGTGCGGTCGTCGCGTTCGTGCCGTTCGACTCCCAGAGTTCGTGGCCGAAGGTCCCGTCGTCCGCGCCGAACATCGCGATGCTCGCGGGCACGCTGAGGCTCGTGATTCCCGAGCCGCACGGGCCGGGGCGGATGTCCTTGACGAGCAGGGCGCCACCGGACGTGGCGCGGTAGAGCTCGCGGCCGATCGTCCCGTCGTCCGCCGTGAACAGCAGGTCCGATCCGAGCACGACGAGCTGTTCGGGATGAGAGGACGCGGCGCCCGGTGCGAGGTCGGCGATCTGGCTGAGGATGCCGAAGGCGTCGATGTGCCAGAGTTCGAACCCGGTCGTGCCGTCGCTCGCCGCGAACCACAGGCTCGTCGCGCTCGCGGCGTAGCCGTACGGATTCGAACCCAGGCCGGGCGCCGCGGCGACGTTCGCCGCGATCACCGTGCCGAGCGCGGTCCCGTCGGTCTCCCACACTTCGGAACCGTTCGAGCCATCGTCGGCCGTGAAGTAGATCCTGCCGTGCGCCGCCGTGAGTTCCTGTGGTCGCGAGGCTCCGATCGGGCGGATGTCGGCGACGAGCGAAGTCGTGTTCGAGACCGTGTTCGTCTTCCAGAGTTCGGTTCCGTTGGTCCCGTCGTCGGCCGCATAGAGCAGGTCGATGCCGAGCCGGGCGAGCGAACTCGGGAACGAGCCGGCGACGCCGGGTGCGATGTCGGTCACGCGGACGGTTCCGCCGGGGGTGCCGTCGGTCTTCCAGAGTTCGCGGCCGTTCGCGGCGTCCGTGGCGCTGAAGAACGCGTCCATGCCGACGACCGTGATCTCGAGCGGGCTCGAGCTCGTCGCGCCCACGAAGATGTCCTTGAGCAGCACGGTTCCGGGTCCGGTGCCGTCGGTGATCCACAGCTCGCGGCCGTGCACGCCGTCGTCAGCCGTGAACAGGAACATGCCCGCGCGGAAGTCGGTGAGCTGTTGGGGGCGGGAACCGAGCGGGCCGCTGCGGACGTCGGCGACGAGCTGCGTGCCGATCGCGGTTCCATTCGACATCCAGAGCTCTTCTCCGTTGCCGCCGCCGTCGTTCGCGGAGAAGTACACACACGTCCCCGAGGCGGTCAGTTCCGACGGGCCGCTCGCGCCCGGCCCGACCGGGAACGACGCGAGCAGGTCGTACGGCGTCGAGGCGCCGGGACGCACGTACAGATTGGCCTGCACCGTGTTGGGGTCGTCGATTAATAACACGGCGTCCACCGTCGTCGACTTTCTGAACCCACGCGGGGTCGTGCTCACGCTGGTGGTCTCGGCGACGAGCGTGGGAGCCAGGGCGATGACAGCGGCCAGGA
>JAGQQZ010000593.1 GCA_020425915.1 Planctomycetota bacterium
CTCGAGGTCCGCGACCGGGAGGCGATCGCGCAACCAATCGATCGCGCCGAACCCGCCGACTTCGACCCGCGGAATGTTCGCCCGCGACAGCTCGAGCACGGCGGCCAGAGAGGGGCCCGGGATCCAGGCCATGACGAGGAACAGTACGCCCTCGTCTGTCTTTCCGCGGTCGTGGATCGGCACGACGTGCGGATGGTCGACGGCGGCGAGCGACCGCGCCTCGCGCAGGAACCGCTGCTCGGCACGATCGTCGACGAACAGGTCGTGTCGCAGCAGCTTCACCGCCACGTCGCGATCGAGTTCTCGATCGCGTGCACGGTAGACCGCCCCCATCGCCCCGGCTCCGACCCGCTCGACGAGTTCGTAGCGATCCGAAAGCGTGACCCCGATCCAGCGATCCGCGCCGATCGAGTCCGCATGCATCGCCGGCAACTGCTCGACCATGCCGAGCGCCTCGGCCACCGCAGTCGCGAGGTGCGGGTGGTCGGCGCAGATCTCGCGAGGATCGATCGCCTCGCCGCTGTCGCGTCGATCGAGCGCCTCGGCGACGTAGCCGGCGAGCAGGTCTTCGTCCGCGGGGCTCATGAGATCGTCGGCGGGTGGATACCCCTCGAGCGCAGCTTCACGACGAGGCGCGCCTGCGCCTGATTGAAGGCCTTCCGCGCCGCGTCGGAAGAGGGGAAGGCGAGCTTGTCGGCGAGGTCGGCGAACGGCTCTTTCTCGACCAGCCTCAGCTCGAGCAGGCGGCGTTCGCGCTCGGGGAACGCATCGAGCACCTCGCGGAACGCACGAAGCTGTTCGGAGATCGAAGCCGCGAGCGACGGAGTCGGGTCGTCGCCGGCACCGGGTCCGACCGAGGTCGGCGGTGCGACCTGGCGCCGCGCGTCGCGCCGACCCGCTTCGTGATGTCGGACCGCATCGACGAGGCGGTGCTTGACGAGCGTCGACAGGTACTTCACGAACGCGTCGTCGTCCTCGGCTCGAAACGTGTCGAGGCTCTGGATGACCCCGGTGAAGACCTCCTGCACGATGTCGCCGGTGCTGAACAACGGCAGCAGCCAACGGTGCTGCCTGCGGAAATCTCGCTCCAACTCGCGGTGCACCATCCGTTGCACGCGCGGATAGAACCGGCGAATCAGCTCCGCTTGCGCGTCACGGTCGCCGGAACACGCCAGTTCCTGGAGACGGTCGAGGTCCATCGGGACGGGGCATTCGCGGAGGCGTATTGTCGGGGTTCGTAGCATCGTCGGCAATCGGGCTAGCGGCAGAGCGGCCCGAGAGCGGAACGCTTTTCCGAAACTTCTCGTACCGGAAACCCCCGCGCGGGCGCCGCTGCGCCGTCAGCGCGGCTCGAGCCGGTAGTACCGATGGGTCGCGTCGCCGACTTCGCGGAACTCGAATGCCCGTCGAAGTTCCGCGAGGAACTCCGGCCCGAGGACCGAGACGTCGCGGTGCTCGGACGTTTCGAGGAACCGAACCGCACGCTCGCTGATCAACACCGGCCGCCCGGTTGTGACGATCGCGCGAAGCAGGTTCGGCAGGATCGCCGCGATCGCCTTGCCGCCATCGTGATCCTCGGCGTGTACGGCGTGGAACAGGTCGATGTAGTCGCCGTCCCGACCGGGCTCGGGGAACCACGGACGGAACTCGGGAAACTCGACGAACAGCAGTTCGAAGTCCGGCCGCACGGCCGGGAGCAGGTACGGCGGGCGCCCGGGCTCGACCTGCCGCAGCAGTTCGGCTTCCGGCCGCGTCCACTGATCCCGATGGGTGTCGTGCACGAGGATCTGCGCCACCGCGATCACGCTGCTGAGGCCGATGCCGACGAGCGCGAGTCGACGTCCGAGCACGGCCGCGGACACGCGAGTCAACGGCCACGCGAGCGGCAAGGCGTACGCCCCCCGCTCGTCGAAGTGCTCGATCGCGTCGAACCCGGCGAGGATCAAGATCGAGAACATCAGGTACACCGCGACGCCGACCGCCAACGTCGTCGTCACGCAGAGCCCGTCTGGGCCGCGCACGCGACCCAGCCACACGAGACTCACCGGCATCAGCGGGAGCAGGAACTCGTGCCAGGCCACGTTCGGCCAATGGTCGACGTGCTGGAGCGCGACGCCCGCGTACTCCCCGAGGATCTGCAGGTTGCCCGTCGCCTCGGTCAGCTGACCCGCGAGGAACGCCAATCGGCTGACCGCGAACACGGCCACGGCCGAACCGAGGAGCGCGACCAGACTGTCGCGCAGCCAAGGTCGACCGGCGCGATGACGCTCCATCGCGTACAGCGGGACGAGCATCCCGCACAGCAGTACCCCGGTCGAGTGCGCGGCGTACGCGAGCCCGCACGCGAGTGCGAAGCCCAGCGTCCAAACCGTGCGCCCGCTGCGGATCCAACAGGCGGTCACGTAGCACGCGACTCCGGCGAACGCGAAGAACGGCCCGTGCCGCTCCGCCACGGTGCCGTAGAACCAGATCCCCGGGAGCACCGCGATCCATATCCCTTGGACGAACGCAGCGGATGGCGCCACGAGGAGTCGACGGCTCGCCGCGTGCATGAACGCGACCCCGAGGGCCGCACCGACCGCGCTCAACATCCGCACGGACTCGTGCAGCGACCACCCGAACACGCCTCCGAGGTCCGCGAACCACGCCGCGAGCGGCCGGTACAGCACGTGCACCGCGCTGCGAACGTCACCGCCCGCCAGCAGCCTCAGGTCGTTCCAGGCGTCGACGCCGTAGAGCGTGTCCTGCCCCAGCGCCACGTAGAGCGCGAGCGCGACGAGTCCGACCCAGAGGCTGTCGAGCCGCCCGCCGCGCGCGCCGTCGGCGCTTTCCA
>JAGQQZ010000594.1 GCA_020425915.1 Planctomycetota bacterium
GCCACTCGCAAGAAGGCCGCCAAGAAGAAGGCCACTCGCAAGAAGGCGACCAAGAAGAAGGCCACTCGCAAGAAGGCCACCACGAAGAAGGCTACGAGCCGCAAGACGGCGCGTCGCCGCTGAGTTCTGTTCCTTTCGGCGGTTCGGGTCCTCCCGTGCGCTTCGTGCGCCGTGCCCGACCGCCGCTCGGTGCGAACCCTTGCGGTTGGAGTTCGCACCGGTCGAACAGATCGAAAAAGGACGGAAGCTCTCGCTTCCGTCCTTTTTTTATCGGGAGTGCCGTGCGGCGCAGGGCGCGGCTCAGCGCACCCGGGTTCCGTCGGGCACGTCCGAATCGGCGCTCAGCAGGCGAGGCTTGCCGTCTGCGCCGTCGGCAGCCAGGAGCATGCCCTGCGACTCGACACCTCGGAGCTTGCGAGGCGCGAGATTCGCGACGACGTTGACCCGTCGGCCGACGAGGTCTTCGGGCGCGTAGCTCGCCGCGATGCCTGCCACCACGGTGCGACGCTCGAAGCCGAGGTCGACCTGGACGACGAGTAGGCGATCCGCCTTCGGGTGTTTCTCCGCGGCGATGACCGTACCGACCCGCACGTCGATCGCGGTGAACTGGTCGAAGTCGATCGAGTCGGCGAGCGGTTCGTGGGGGGGAGTCGTCGATTCCATGGCGGATTCCTCGAGTCGCTGCTTCTGTTCCGCGATGAACTCGTTCGACAGCTTGCGGAACAGCGCGGTCTTCTCGTGACCCTTCGGGTCCGTGAACTTGGGCAGTGCGGCGCTCAGCGGAGCTCCCGCGTGCGAGTCGGAGTCATCGACGACACCGACCCGATCGAAACGGAACGCCTCGGGGTCGCGGCCGATCGCAGTCCGGAGTGTCCGTGCCGTCGATGGCATGATCGGGGCCGCGAGAGTGGCGAGGGCATCGATCAGTTCGACGCAGATCCGCATCGATTGACCGCTGCGTGATCGCGTCGCATCGTCCTTGACCGTGACCCAAGGCTGTTCGGCGTCGTAGTAGCGGTTGGCGACGTTGCCCAGCCCCATCAGCGTCGCGCCGGCACGACGGAACTGGAACGTCCCCAGACACTCCTTCATCGTCTGAGAGGCCTGGCGCGCGGCTTCCAGAGCCGCGCGGTCGGCGTCGGAGAGGTCTCCGAGCGCCGGAATCACGCCGTCGAAGAACTTCTCGACGAAGCGCAGCGTTCGTGACACGAAGTTGCCGAGGTTGTCGGCGAGCTCGTCGTTCACGCGACTTTGGAAGCCGTCCCACGTCCATTCGGAGTCCGCGGTCTCCGGCATCATCGTGCACAGCGCGTAGCGCAGCGCGTCGACCGGAACCACGCCTCGGAGCGCGTCTTCGGGGATGTACCAGCCGGTCGACGTGTTGAACTTCCGGCCCTCGAGATTGAAGAACTCGTTCGCGGGGACGTTCGACGGCAGCGTCCAGTCACGCTTCGAGCCCCACAGGATCGACGGGAACACGACCGTGTGGAAGGTGATGTTGTCCTTGCCGATGAAGTGGTAGAGCTCGGTGTCGGGAGAGCGCCAGAACTCCTCGAAGCGCTCGGGCGCGCCCACGGACTCCCAATGCTGCCGGGAGATCGACATGTAGCCGATCGGCGCGTCGAACCACACGTAGAGGACCTTGCCGTCTGCGCCCTCGACCGGGACGGGGACGCCCCACGGGAGGTCGCGCGTGATCGGTCGTTCGCGGAGGTCCTTGAGATCGCTGCGAACGAAGTTCTCGACGTTGGGCTTCCACGTGCCGCGCTTCGATTCGAACCACTCGCCTAGCCATTCGTCGCGGATCTTCGCGAGATCGAGGTACCAGTGCGTGGTGGCCCGGAGCACGGGCTTTGACCCGTCGAGCGTGCTGCGGGGTTCCTTCAGGAGCTTGGCCTCGAGGTACTTCCCGCAGCTGGGGCATTCGTCGCCACGAGCCTTCTCGTAGCCGCACAGATAGCAGATCCCCTGGACGTAGCGGTCGGGCAGGAAGCGGCCCGTCGACTCCGAGTAGAACTGCTCTTCGGTGCGTTCGAACAGGTACCCGTTCGCGTCGAGATCGCGGAAGAACTGCTGCGCGAGCTCGCGGTGGTACGGGTTGCGGTGGTGTGCGGTCCCGGTGAACACGTCGAACTCGATCCCGACGTCGGACAACGACTTGGCGATGATCCCGTGCCAGTGGTCGACGTACTCGGCGTATCCGGTCCCTTGCTGCTCGGCCCGGAGCGTGATCGCCACGCCGTGCTCGTCCGTGCCGCAGACGTAGTGCACGTCGTCGCCCAGCATCCGGCGGAATCGGACGTAGATGTCGGCCGGCAGGTAGGCGCCGACGATGTGGCCGAAGTGGATCGGGCCGTTCGCGTACGGCAGCGCGCTCGTCACCAGGACTCTGGACATCGGTGGCAACTTAGCCGCGGTCCTGGGTGCGCGCGAGGTTCGCCTTGTCGCGGACCCGAGGAGCGCCCGGGAGCTTCTCGAATCGCAGGTAGAGCGTGCTCACGGCGACGGCCGTCGCCGGTGTCAGGATCAGGAAGTTGAACAGCGGGATCAGCAGGCCGAGCTGGAACGCCATGCCGAAGCCGAGCGCCGCAGGCCAGTTGCGGCGGACTACTTGCAGGCGGTGGGTGAGCCCGAAGCCGCGACGCGACTCGGGAATCTCGAACCAGACGATCGCGTTGAGGAGCGCCGCGAGGATGAATGCCAGTGCGGCGCCGATTCCCGTCAGCGACAGGACGAGTGCCAGTGGAAGGACGAGGATCTGAACGACGAGGATCTGCGCCGATCCACGCAGGCCGGTCCATGCATTGGCCCAGAAGCCCGGGTCCACTGGACGCATGCCGTTGCCGCCGTGGATGCGCTCGGTCGCCTGGGCGAGTGGGTCCAGGAACGGCCCCATGACGGTCTCGATCAACACGGGTGTCAGGAAGAACATCACGATCGCCGCCAGCAACATCGCCAGTCCGCCCGCGAACCAGGAGTCGGGAGAGGGGCGTGCCCAGTCGAACCAGCCCCAGTCGCCGTCGAACGACCAGGAGATCAGCTCCTGACAGCCGAGGAAGAGGCCGAAGAACACGATCGCCAGGACGACGAAGTTCACGAGGAACGGCACCTTGAGCTTGCCGGCGTATTCCGGGCGCGTGAACAGCGTGAGGCAGGCCGCGAACAGGCTGACGAAGCCCCGCACGAATTCGACCGGGGCGATACCACGACCGACCCGCATCGGGCTGCCGTCGAGGCCGACGAGACTCCCGCCGCACCGTCCACACGAATGCTCGTGTGCTTCGAGCGGGTAGCCGCAGGCCCTGCAGGTGGGGTGCTCAGACATTCGGATCCGGTTGAAAATCGCTGTTCGGCGGGGGGTTCGCCCCGGCCCGGCGATGCGTTGGATCGCACCGCCCTTCCGTGCTCGGGTCAAGATTGGGCCCGAATGTTGACCAACCCGCGAACTGCGCGGCTATCGTGTCCCGCCAATCCCGACCGAGATTCCCGATGAGTTCGTTCAAAGCAGCCGACTTCTACCAGATCGATGACCTCTTCACCGAAGAAGAGCGCATGGCCCGCGACGCCGTCCGCGAGTGGGTCGACGGCGAGTTCATGCCGATCATCGAGGAGCACAATCGCGCCGCGACCTTCCCCAAGCACATCGTGCCGCAGCTCGGCGAGATGGGTCTGCTCGGAGCCAGTCTCGACGGATACGGCTGCGCGGGGATGTCGCCGACGGCGTACGGCTTGATTCTCCAGGAACTCGAACGCGGGGATTCGGGCCTGCGCTCGTTCGTGAGCGTGCAGGGTTCGCTGTGCATGTTCCCGATCCACGCCTTCGGTACCGAGGAACAGAAGGAGAAGTACCTCCCGCGGATGGCGAAGGGCGAGTTGATCGGCTGCTTCGGCCTCACCGAGGCGGACTTCGGCAGCAATCCCAGCGGCATGCTGACCCGCGCCGAGGACAAGGGTGACCACTACGTCCTGAACGGCTCGAAGTACTGGATCACGAACGGCTGCATCGCAGGCGTCGCGATCGTCGCGGCCAAGCTCGACGACGTCGTCCGACTCTTCGTCATCGACACCGACACGCCGGGGTTCTCGACGAACACGATCAAGAACAAGTTCTCGCTGCGCGCCTCGGTCACCTCCGAGCTCGTGCTGGAGGACGTCAAGGTCCCGAAGGACACCCTCCTGCCTGGCGTCGAGGGGCTCAAGGGGCCGCTGAGCTGCCTGAACTCGGCTCGCTTCGGGATCGCGTTCGGCGCCGTCGGCTCCGCCATGGCGGTCTATGACGAGGCGCTGCGGTACTCGAAGAACCGAATCATGTTCGATCGGCCGATCGCCCGGTTCCAGCTCGTGCAGAACAAGCTGGTCTGGATGATCAACGAGATCACGAAGGCCCAGCTGCTCGCCTGGCGCCTCGGCCGGCTCAAGGAGATGGGCAGGCTGCACCACTCGCACGTCTCGCTCGCGAAGCGCAACAACTGCTGGATGGCGCTCGAGTGTTGCCGTCTGGCGCGCGACGTCCTCGGTGCCAACGGGATCACCGACGAGTACCAGGTCATGCGGCACATGTGCAACTTGGAGTCGGTCATCACGTACGAGGGGACGCACGACATCCACGCGTTGATCGTCGGGCGCGAGATCTCGGGCGAGAACGCGATCGCCTGAGGTCGTGCGCGATCCCGCGACGCCGCCCCGCGCGTTCTCGATCGCGGCGGCCTGGATCGGGCTCGTCGCGGGCGGCCTGGTCTGGATCCTCTACTGGGGCGCCAGGAACCTGCCCGCGCGGGGCAGCACGGCCGAGTGGCGCCCCACGCTCGACGTCGTCGATCTGGTGCTGCTGGTCGTGATGCCGCTGGCGATCGCGGCGGCGGCGGGTCGTTTGGGTCGCAATCGGTTGCCTTGAAGTGACTTGGAGAGCGTAGGGCGGGGATCCGTCGCCTCGCGGATCGCTCCTTGCCAAGGTAGTCTCGGATCGCGGGGAACGTCGGCGGGTCGTCGATGCGTCGAAATGGACGGGGTTCTGGTCTAATCCAGCATCTCCGCCGCGCCCCTTGCCACTTCCCACCTTCGCGAATCGCTCATGCTCGCTAGATCGATCTGCCTGTTCGGTACCCTCGCTCTCGCGTCGATCCTCGGATCGGCACCGCTCTCGGCGCAACGCCCCCAGAACGCCGATCGACTCGACCCGCAGGTCGTCGAGGTCATGGACCAGTTCGTGCGCGAGGGTCGCTACGACTACGTGCTCAAGGACGGGAGAACGTCGACGTTCCTGACGGTGCGAGTCGTCGTCGAACTCGAACGCGCGCCGAACGACCCGACTTGGGAGACGATTCGCGTTGGCGACAAGGTCCCGGTCATGGCGCAGGCGATCGCGCAGCGGCAGGACGCCTTCCTGGCGAAGGCTCGACAGGCCTTGGATCCCGCGGTTCGGGCGGACGTCAAGTTCACTCGTCGTCTGACCCTTCAGTACAGCATCTGCGCCGAACTGACCTCGCGTGCCGCGCTCGATGCCGTCGCGTCCCTTCCCGGGGTTGCGATGGTGTGGAACGACAACCTCAACGAGTTCAACACGGTCGAAGGTCGTGCGCTCACGGGGTCGGATTCCGCAGCGTCGAGCGGATTCGACGGTGCCGGCGTCGGTATTGCGGTCCTCGACACGCACTTCGATCTGCTCCACCCCGAACTGGGCGGTTCGACGTCCCTGCCGAACAGTGTCGTGAAGGGCGGGTGGAACGCGACGAGTCCCGGTAGTTCGATCCATGATCGAAACAACGCGTTCGACTGCGAGCACGGCACCGCGGCAGCGTCGATCGCCCGTCGTTACGCGACGGGTGCGGATCTCTACGGGCTCGTCGTGTTCCCCTTCGGCGTCGGGACGGCCTCGGACTCCGATATCGCCGCAGCGATCAACTGGTGCGTCACGAACAAGAACGGAGTCGGAGGCGGAGCGCCCATTCGGATCATCAGCATGTCGCTCGGAGGTGGGCAGCACATGAGTCCGATCAGCTCGGGCACGTTGCACAACGCGTGCAACACCGCGCTGACGAACGACATCCTGTGCTTCGCATCCGCCGGCAACGATGGCTGGACGAATGCGATCGGTTCGCCGGCGGCCTCGACGGCCTGCATGTCGGTCGGCTCGACCTGGGACTCCAACGCCGGCAGCTACGTGAGCGGAACGTGCACGGATCCCAACCGGCTCGTCGACGAGCGGGCCTGCTACTCGGACACCGCGTCGTTCCTGAGCTTCTACGCGCCCGCCGAGAACGTCGTGGCCGCACAATGCGGCGGCGGCACGTTGTTCTTCGGCGGCACTTCCGCGGCGTGCCCGGCCGCAGCGGGCCTCGCCGCGCAACTCCTCCACGCGCGTCCTCAGTACATCGGTGACAAGACCGGGCTGGTCGCACTGTTCCAAGCGACCGGCGTCCAGGTCATCGGCGACAGCTCGAAGCGTCGCATCAACCTGACGGCGGCGATCGGAGTGCTCGGCGGGATCGAGGCGTGTTTCGAGAACGAGGTCGGATCCAACCTGAACCTCGGCGACGACGAATTGGCGGTCAACGTCGCGCTCGGTTTCACCTTCCCGTATCCGGGTGGATCGACGACGGCGATCGACATCTGTTCGAACGGCTTCTTCTACCTCCAGACCGGCTCGTCCACCGACGAACGATGGGACAACATCCGGGGCTCGAACTTCACTTCCGATCCGGCTTCGATCGCGCCGATCTGGAAGGACTTGGATCCGTCGAGTTCGGGCGGGGTGTACTTCAACTCGTTCGGGGACCACGCCGTGATCACGTGGCTCGAGGTGCAGCCGTTCAACAGTCCC
>JAGQQZ010000595.1 GCA_020425915.1 Planctomycetota bacterium
AGGAAGACGTCGCGGATGCGGGGGAAGTCAGCGATGGCTGGATCGCACCGACACAACCGCCGAGGTCAGGCAGCACGAAGACGTAAGCTGCACCGCTTTGTTGCTGGCTGTCGTCGCTGTCGTCGCCATTGACGCCCGTCGCCATGCTGTCCTCGCTCTTCGCGCCGACAGCGACCGTGTTGCCGGAGACCGCGACGGACCAGCCGAAGTTGTCGCCCCTGCCCGAGTTGGAGGGCTTGAGGTACGCCTCTTGGACCCAGCTCGGTCCGCTGCGCGTGAATACGTACGCAGCACCCGTGGCGCTCAGACTGTCGTCCGACTGATCGCCGTTCACACCGGTGGCCGCGCTCTCCTCGAACGGCGCACCGACGACGACCGAGTCACCCGTCACGCCCACCGACGTTCCGAACTCGTCGCTCGCGTCGGGGTTCGACGCCTTGAGGTACGCCTGTTGGCTCCACGTCGAGCCGCTCCGACTGAACACGTATGCGGCCCCGCTCGCTCCGGCACTGTTGTTGGTTCCGTCGCCGTCGACACCGGATGCAGCACTGTCCTCCGAGGGCGCGCCAACGACCACCGTGTCGCCGGCGACGGCCACGGAACTGCCGAACTCGTCACCGGCCCCGGTGTTGGACGCCTTGAGGTAGGCCTGCTGCGTCCAGACCGTCCCGCTCCGCGCGAACACGTAGGCCGCTCCGGCGTTCGGGCTCGTGTTGTCGGCTTCGTTCCCGTTCGCCCCGGTCGCCGAACTGTCCTCCCGCCACGCCCCGACCACCGCCGTGTCGGCATCGATCGCGACCGACCAACCGAAGTAGTCGCCGCCACCGGAGTTCGAGGCCTTGAGATACGCCTGCTGACTCCAGTTCGACCCGCTCCGGACGAACACGTACGCAGCACCGACGCCGTTCAAGCTGTTGTCGGTCTCGTCGCCGTTCACACCGGTCGCGGAACTGTCTTCGCCGTACGCTCCGACGAGGACCGTGTCTCCGGACACCGCGACGGAGTAGCCGAAGTAGTCCATCGGCGCAGTGTTCGACGCCTTCAGGTAAGCCTGTTGAGCCCAGACGCCACCGCTCCGGACGAATACGTATGCCGCGCCCGCACCAGCCGCGGAGTTGTCATTCTGGTCGCCGCCGAGCCCTGTCGCTGCGCTGTCCTCGAGGTGCGCCCCGACGACGATCGTGTCACCCGAGACCGCGACCGAGGTTCCGAACAAGTCCGAAGCGTCGGGGTTCGACGCTTTCAGGTACGCCTGTTGGCTCCAGACGCCACCGCTGCGGACGAACACGTACGCCGCGCCGCTGTTCATCACCGAGTCGTCGCTGCCGTCGCCGTCCACACCGGTCGCGCCACTGTCCTCGTTCGGCGCACCGACGACGATCGTGTCGCCGGACACCGCGATCGCCGAACCGAACTCGTCCGACGTCGCCGTGTTGGATGCCTTCAGGTAGGCCTGCTGCACGACCGGGTCGACCGTGAGGGGATACCGGGCTCCCGTATCGTCGACGGCGATGCGAAGACCTTCGTGCGTTCGCTCGATCCGCGCCGGAAGGTCCATGCCGTCCGCGTCGAACGCGACCAGGCCGGCGTAGTCGAGGACGTGAACGCCCGCTCGATCCTCGAATCGGACGCTGCGTCCGCCGGCGAACACCGTCGGCGTCAGATCGCCGCGCAATCGCAGTTCGAACCGGATCTCGCCGCCGCACGTCCCCGGTCGCGCGTGCAGCGTGAACCCGTGCTCGAACCCGGTCGCGGCGTTCCGGTACCACTCGGTGAGGCGGGTGTCGTGGCGATAGTCCATCCGGCACCCCGCCGCCGTCGCGTCCGCATCGTCGGTCACGACGACGTCGCACCCCACGCCTCCATAACCGACGAGCTCGAGTCCCCACCGCCAACCGCCCGCCCGAGGCACCGCCGTGAAGCCACGACCGTCGAACTCGATCGAGAACCCCTGGCCTGGTTGCTCTGCGCGGAAGCCACCGTCGTCCGAACGGCGGACCGCGTGGCGCGCGGCGTCGTGGGCGGCCCGCACACCGGACCAGTCGGAACGCGCGATGCCATTCGGGGCAGAGTCGGTCGCGACCTGCGCGCCGACGGACGAACAAACGAGGAGAGAAAGCGAGAGAGTCGACAGCTTCATCGAGCGAACGCGAGTGGTCTGGAGTGCACGCAACCGAGCGGACGCACATGGCGAAGCGTCTCGGAATGGTGCGGCAGCATAGCCATCTCAACAGGTCGCGACCCGCGGTCCGCCGAGCACACGCAGCCGACACGGGACCGTTACGCGCGCACGGAATCCCAACACTCTCTGCCGAACGACACGACGCGCACACGTTCACGCGCTGCTCGATCCGGCCGCGCGCTACGGTCCGACGACGATCTCGAGACCCTTCGACAAGTCGATGCACGCCGCGGTCGCGATGCAGCCACACTGCACGCAGAACGTGAAGCCGGGGAGCAGTCCCGGCCCGATCACGACACCGTCCGACAACGTGCCCCACGACGGGTTGACGACGAGTCCGCAGACGCCGCAACCGATCGGCGGCGGGACCGGTAGCGGGAACGGCGAGCACTCGCCGAACAGGATCACGGATCCGCTCAGGCACGGCGTGGAAGGCGCGGGGCAGGTAATGCCCCACGAGGACGACGCCGATGCCGGGGCAGTCGTCGTTGGCACACCGGCGCCCGCGCAGCCGCCCAGATCCGGAATCGAGAACACGTAGACCGCGCCGCTGTCGGACGCGGAGTCGTCGTTCCCATCGCCGTCGACACCGACAGCGTTGCTGTCCTCCTTCGGTGCCCCGATCACGACGGTGTTCGCCGAGACGGCGACGGCGACACCGAATTGGTCGAGCGCCCCGGCGTTCGAAGCCTCGAGATTCGCCAATTGGCTCCACGTCGTGCCGTCGCGAACGAACAAGCACGCGGACCCCGCATCGTTCGCCGCCCCGATGTCATGACCGAACGCGCCAACACCGATCACATCATCGGCCACGCCGACGGCGGTGCCGAACTGGTCGGACACGCTCGTCGTCGACGCTTTCAAGAACGCGTTCTGGGTCCAAGCCGACCCGGTCCTGGTGAATACGTACGCGGCACCGCTCGCCTGTGCGCTGTTGTCGGTCCCGTCGCCATCGATACCGGTCGCATCGCTGTCTTCGAATGGCGCGCCGACGACGACCGTCTCCCCGGAGAGTGAAACGGCCCAACCGAAGCGGTCCATCGAATCCGTGTTCGAAGCCTTGAGATACGCCTGCTGAGTCCAAACGGAGCCGGTTCGAACGAAGACGTACGCTGCCCCGCTGTCGATCCCTCCCGTGTCGTCCAGCTCAGTGCTGTTCACGCCGGTTGCAGCGCTGTCCTCGAACGGAGCGCCGATGATCGCCGTGTCTGCGTCGACGGCAACCGAGCGACCGAACCAATCGCCGAAGCCCTCGTTCGAAGCCTTGAGATGCGCCTGTTGCGCCCAAGTCGTGCCACTTCGGACAAACACGTACGCAGCGCCCGAGTCTGTCTGAGGCCCGTCTTCTTCCTGAAACGCACCCACGACGATCGTGTCGCCGGAAACGGCGACCGACAACCCGAAGAGGTCGAACGCGTCCGTGTTCGACGCCTTGAGATACGCCTGTTGCGTCCAAGACCCTGCCGCGCGAACGAATACGTAGGCGGCCCCGCTGTCCGCCGCGCCGTTGTCGCTCTCGTCACCGTCGACGCCGGTCGCCGAACTGCTCTCCGCGGGCGCCCCGACCACGATCGTGTCTCCCGAGATCGCGACCGCCCGCCCGAACACGTCCCCCGACTCCGTGTTCGACGCCTTGAGATACGCCTGTTGCGTCCAAACACCACCTGCACGGACGAACACGTAGGCTGCCCCCGCAGCGGTCGCGCTGTCGTCACCCTGATCGCCATTCACACCGGTCGCCGCGCTGTCCTCGAGGTACGCACCGACCACGACCGTGTCACCCGATACGGCGACCGCGCCGAAGGCATCGCCAGCTCCGGTGTTCGAGGCCTTCAGGTAGGCCTGTTGCACGACCGGATCGACCGTGAGTGGATAGCGGGCTCCCGCGTCGTCGACGATGATGCGGAGACCGTCCCGCACGGCGTCGATCCGTGCCGGGAGGTACTTTCCGTCCGCGTCGAACACGACCAGGCCGGAGTAGTCGAGTACTTGGCCGCCCTCGCGATTCGCGAATCGCACGCTGCGTCCATCCGCGGACACCGTCGGGCTCAGGTCGCCCCGCAGCCGCAGTTCGAATCGGAGCTCACCGATCCCCTCGCCCGGTCGCTCGTGCACGGTGAAGCCGTGTTCGAACGCGCGTGCGTCGTTCCGGAACCACTCGGTGACCACCGAGTCGTGGCGGTACTCGACGAGACCATCCTCGACGCTCGTGCGCGCGTCCACGACGGCCACCATCTCGCCGACGTAGCCGTACCGGACCAACTCGAGCCCCCAGCGCCAGCCATCGTGACGTGGGACCACGGCGAATCCACGACCGTCGAACTCGATCGAGAACGCCTGCCGCGGTTGTTCGGCGACGTGGCCGCCGTCGGGCGAGGGTCGCACGACATGCCGCTTCGCCTCGTGAGCGGCTCGGATGCCGGACCAATCCTCGTCGGAGAGGCCTGCGGGCGCTGGAGGCGCGACTTGCGCAACCGCCGACGACAACGTGACGAGCGCAACGATCGGGATCGAGTGGTTCATCGGATCGGGAAACGTGGGTCTGGCTACGGCTGAACGAAGATCTCGAGGCCCTTGGATAGGTCGATACAGCCGGCATTCGCGACGCAACCGCACTGCACACAGAACGTGAATCCGATCGGGAGGCCGGGACCGATCGTGACGCCGTCCGACAACGTGCCCCACGACGGGTCGACGACGAGGCCGCAGACACCGCATCCGATCGGCGGTGGAACCGACAATGCGACCGGCGCGCACCAGCCGAACATGATGACGGGTCCGGTCAGGCACGGAGTCGTCGGAGTGGGACAGGTGATCCCCCATGACGACGTCGACGACGCCGGCGCAGTCAACGAGGGAATGCCCGCGGCCGCGCAACCGCCGAATTCCGGGAGCAGGAACACGTAGGCGGCACCGCTATCGATCACCGAGTTGTCGAGCCCGTCGCCGCCGACACCGGTCGCTCCGCTGTCCTCGAATTCCGCGCCGACCACGACCGTGTCACCCGACACACCGCACGCCCCCCCGAACCAATCGTCTGCCTCGGCGTTCGCGGCGACCAGAGTGGCCAGGTGACTCCAACTCGCGCCTGTACGAACGAACACGTCCGCGGAACCCGAGTTGGGAGCCACACTGTCGTCGAGGCCCGTGCTGACGACGACGAGGTCGCCGGCCGCGGCGACGGCCGTTCCGAAGTGGTCGGAGGCGCTCGTGTTCGGCGCCTTCAAGTATGCCTGTTGGCTCCACGTCGCCCCGCTCCGCGCGAACACGTAGGCCGCGCCGCTCGTCGGCGCGCTGTTGTCGCTTCCGTCGCCGTCGATCCCGGTCGCGGCACTGTCTTCCGCGGTCGCGCCAACCATGATCGTGTCGCCGGACACGGCGACCGAGGCTCCGAATGAATCGAATGAGTCGGCGTTCGCTGCTTTCAGGTATGCCTGTTGGGTCCACGCCGAACCGCTGCGGACAAACACGTACGCCGCACCGCTCCCCAGACTCAGGTTGTTGGAATCATCGCCGTTCACGCCGGTGGCGTCACTGTCCTCGTATCGGGACCCGACGACGGCCGTGTCGCCGTCCACGGATACCGACTGACCGAACGAATCGAAGACGTCCGTGTTCGACGCCTTGAGATACGCCTGTTGCGTCCACGACCCGCCCGATCGGGCGAACACGTACGCCGCACCAGCGCTCGTCGCGCTGTCGTCCGCCTCGTCACCGTCGACACCCGTCGCCGCGCTGTCCTCGCGATCCGCACCGACGACGACGGTGTCGCCGGAGACCGAGACCGAAACGCCGAACCCGTCGGAGACATCGGGGTTGGACGCCTTCACGTACGCCTGTTGCGTCCATGCTCCGGCCGTCCGGACGAACACGTACACCGCACCCGAGTTCGTGACGCTGTCGTCCGCCTGGTTGCCGTTGACACCCGTCGCCGCGCTGTCCTCGTTCGGCGCTCCCACGACGATCGTGTCGCCGTGCACCGCGACGGACCAGCCGAAGTTGTCGCCGCTCGCCGTGTTGGAGGCCTTGAGATATGCCTGCTGCGTCCACACCCCGCCCGTTCGGACGAACACGTACGCCGCACCGCTACCGCCCGCCGAGTTGTCGGAATCGTCTCCATCGACGCCGGTCGCCGCGCTCCACTCGAACGGGGCCCCGACCACGGCGGTGTCGCCCGAGATCGCAACGGCGAAACCAAAGCCGTCGTTGGAATCCGTGTCGGACGATTTCAGATACGCCTGTTGGACGACGGGGTCGATCGTCAGCGGGTAGTCCGCCCCAGCGTCGTCGACGACGATCCGTATCCCCTCTTCCGTCGGTTCGATCCTCGCCGGAAGGTCCTCACCGTTCGCGTCGAACGCGACGAGACCCGAGTAGTCGATCACGTGACGGCCCGCGTGATCCACGAATCGCGCGCTCCGTGCGTTGCCGTAGACGATCGGACTCAGGCCACCACGGAGCCGCAAGTCCAACCGGAGCTCGCCACCCGCCGCGCCCGGTCGCTCGTGCACCGTGAATCCGTGCTCGAACGCGCGCGCACCGTTGTCGTACCACTCGGTCACGACGGCATCGTGTCGATACTCGAACCTTCCGTGATCGGATGTCGTCCGTGCGACGCCCGACACCACGACCATCTCCGCCTCGTAGCCATAGCGAACGAGGTCGAGGCCCCAACGCCAGTCTCCGTCGTGCGGAACGGCGAGGAAACCACGGCCGTCGAACTCGATCGAGAACCCCTGCCGCGGTCGTTCCACGCGATGCCGGCCATCGACGGAAGGGCGCACTTCGAGGCGCTTCGCCTCGTAGGCAGCTCGAACTTCGGACCATTGCGTACGGGAGAGACTCGCCGGTTCCCGGGGCGCGACTTGCGCACCGACGGCGGACCACGAGAGGAGCGACGCGATCAGGGTCGAGTACTTCATCAGTTCTTGGTGAGTGAGTGAGGATTCGCGAGCGGGCATCGACTCGCGCGACGCCCCGGGGTGCGGGCCAACTTCCCGTGATCATCGCGGGCTACGGCCCGACGACGATCTCGAGGCCCTTCGAGAGATCGATGCAGGCCGCGGTCGCGATGCAACCGCACTGCACACAGAACGTGAAGCCGGGCAGCAGCCCCGGACCGATCGTCACGCC
>JAGQQZ010000596.1 GCA_020425915.1 Planctomycetota bacterium
AAAGGAGCCGCACCCGACCGACGCCAGGTACGGCCCCCCCACACAACAAAGAAAGATGCCGGGGCGCTCTCGCGCTGACCGTCGCACGAGGATACCCCGAGCCGCACGGGCGGGCCGCAGCCCCGGCGCGACGCGCCGCAGAGCGACCGGATCGGGCCGTGCGACGGCGGGCTCCGCGCGTCCCGTTTCGAGAGTTCGGACGACCACGCGAGGCCGCGTTCAGTCCCTGAGGTCGAGTTCGAACTCGCCGGCGATCGCGCGCGACTCGAAACGACGCTCCAACACGGTGCGCCCGCGATGCATCACGAGCACCGTGACGTCGAGCAGGCCGGGCTCGTCCAGGACCACTTCGGCCGGTCGATCGTCGGACCACGCCCGCCACACGCCGTCGTCCGCACGCAGCCGACCGGAGCGTCCCTCCGGCGGGAACCGCAAGCGCAGCATCGGAGTGCCGTCCGCAGTCGATTCCGCGGGGAGTTCGATGCGCGCGGGCCACTCGGCATGCGCGCGGACCGGGATCCGAACTCCGACGTGACCCGGCGCTCGGACGGTCAACAGGCAGGCGCGTTCGGGTCGGGCCAAGCGATAGGCTCCGGCTCCATCGGTCTCCGCGCGTACCGCGGTGACTCGGTACGCGACGGCCGGCAACAGCGGTCGCGCGTCGATCGATCCACCGACCCGAACCTCGACGCTCACGCGAGCACCTTCGATCGGCGAACCCGATGGATCCACGATCACGCCGGTGGCGAGCCGTTCCGGCACCGCGGCCGGCAGGACGAGGGCCCGTCCGACGTCCTTCGCGAGATCGGTGCAACGGATGCGCGGCGCCTCGAGTTCGGGATGCTCGACGACGACCCGGACCTCACCGCGGAGCGGCAGGTCGGAGATCTTCGCGGCACCCGAGGAATCGAGCGGCGTCCCCTCGCACGCGAAGAACGGGTAGTGCAGGAGCGAGTCGTCGCGCGAATCGGGCAGCACGTAGACGACGCCGGATTCCGGGCGCTCGACGCGGGCCGCGAGTTGCACTTCCAGCGTTCGGCTGGGCTCCAGTTGGAGATCCTGTGACACGAACCGAACACCGAGATCGACGATCCGGAACGTCGGGGCGAACCCCGGGGCACGCCAGACGACGGGCACGCCAACGCCGCCGAACCGGCTGCGCAGCACGTACTGGCCGTCAGGATCGGTCGTGGTCGTTCGTTCCGTGTCGGCGTCGAAGTCACCGATCGTGACCGAGACGCCTTCGATGCCGCGACCGTTCGGGTCGATCACGCGCCCGCGGATCTCGGCGTCGGGCGTCATGTCGACGCTCGTCGGGAGGCCTCGCCCCCCGTCGAGCACCCGCAGCACGCTCGTCTCGCGATCGCCGAAGTGGATGCGAACGAGCTGGCGTCCACTCCATTCGCCGCCGTCGGCGCCGGATCCTGCCATGAGTTCCGCGGTCGCGGGGAACGATCTCCGCCCGACACGCACCGTCGTGTTCCAGGCGCCCGGCGCGGTCGTCACGACGTCGCCGCGACGCTCGGTCCGCACGAGCACGTCGTACTCGCCGCCTGATTCATACGGCTCTGCGTATTCGTCGGTCGACGCAGATTCCGCCCGATCCGCGCTCGTGGCGGCGACCTCGCCCTCGCCGGCTGCCGCGGTCGAGGCCAAGTACACGCTGATGCCCGCCAACGCGCCGGCGAGGCCGAGCGCGAACGCGAGGGGTCGGGGGGACGACATCTGTCGGAGAATGATAGCCCAGGGTTCCGCCGGAAGGTACAGCCTCGGGGTGGCGTCTTCGCCACGCGATGAACCCAGCGACCGCAGCCTCGACGATTCGGATCGGCCTCGACTACCGGCCGGCACTGCTGGGCTCCGCTGGCATCGCGCGTTCCGTGCGCGAACTCGCGCGGGCGCTCGACGCGGAGGCCTCGATCGAGCCGCGCCTGTTCGGTCACAGCCTGGCCCGCTGCCGACGCGGCGACCCGCCCCCGGCCGGGCTGAGGCGACTGCCGATCCCGGGACGCTCGCTCGGCCTCCTGCAGCACCTCGGACTGGGCGCCGACCGGCTGTGCGGTGGGGTCGACGTGTTCCACTGGACGGACTTCGTGTACCCGCCGCTGAGCCGCGCGCCCGCGATCGTGACGATCCACGACCTTTCGTTCGCGGTCGACGCGAGCTTCCACGGCGACGCGCAGAGCCGTGTCCTGTTGGATCGCTGTCGTCGGGCAGCCACGAGCGCAGTAGCGATCATCTGCCCGACCCGCGCGAGCGCGAACGATGTCGTCACCCACCTCGGGATCGACGACGCCAGGATCGAGGTGATCCCGTTCGGCGTCGACCACGTGACGCGCGGACCGAGACCGGAGCACCCGCGCGGCGGTCGACCGTTCGTCCTCGCGCTCGGCACGATCGAACCGAGGAAGAACCACGCGCGGCTGATCGCGGCCTGGCGTGCGCTGCCGGATCCGCGCCCCGAACTCGTCGTGATCGGCAACCCGGGCTGGGAATCGTCAGCGACCCTCGCGGAGCTCGAGCGAGCGGCGCATCGAGGTGAGCTCACGTGGTTACGGAACGCGAGCGACGCCTGCGTCCACGCGCATCTCAGCCACGCGTCGGTGCTTGCCTACCCGTCGCTGCTCGAGGGCTTCGGCTTCCCGCCGCTCGAAGCGATGGCGCTCGGCACTCCCGTGCTCGCCGGAGACACGCCGGCGCTTCGCGAGGTGTGCGACACCGCGGTCGCATACTGTGATCCCACCGACGTCGAATCGATCCGGCACCAGCTCGCGCGGATTCTCGAAACTCCTCCTGACGCCGACCGCCGTGTCGAACGCGCGGCACGATTCACTTGGGAGGCCTGTGCGGGTCGCCACGCAGAGTTGTATCGGAGGGTCTCGGCGTGACGCGACCGATCGTCTTCGACGGCGGGGTCCTCGCCGAACCAACCGTCACCGGCGTCGGTCGCTCGCTGCTCGCGACCCTCGAAGCCTACGCGCCGCTCACCGATCGACCGCTCGTGCTGCTGTTGCCCGACGACGCGGACGACCCGCGGCTCGACGGTGTCGAGGTCCGACGCGGGTTCCGAGGTGCCCTCGCGCGCACGCGGCGCGCGCCCGGCATCGCGCGCGAACTCGACGCGGCGCTCTGGCACAGCCCGGTCGCCGCGCTGCCGTGGTACACGCCGTGCCCGCGCGTGGCGACGATCCACGACCTCCCGTGGATGGCCGATCCGCGCGTGCCAGGGGACGAATCCGATCGGCGACGTCACCGACTCGCCGTGCGGCACGCCGCCCGGCGCGCGGACGGCATCGTGTGTGCGTCGCGCGCGACACGCCGACAGCTGGTGCGGTTCCTGCGTCGCCGACCGCGGGGCCTGGTGCGCGTCGTGCACCCGGGGACGAGCGAAGCCACCAAGGCGTCGCAGGTCGACCGTGGACCGGTGCTCGTGATCGCCGCGGATCGCCCGCGCAAGAACCTCGAACGCGTGCGCCACGCGCACCGGATCGCACGCGAGCGGGACGACCGTGTCGGACCGCTCGAGATCCTCGGCCCGCCGAACCGCTACGTCTCCGAGGCCGAGAAGTCCGAGCGGCTGTCGGGTGCGGCTGCACTGCTGCACTTCTCGTTGTTCGAAGGATTCGGGATGCCGGTCGTCGAAGCGTTCCGCCATGAGGTGCCGGTGGCGTGCAGCGCGCGCGGCGGACTCGCGGAGGTCGCGGGGGATGCGGCATGTCTCGCCGAACCCGAGTCGGTCGACGAGATGGCGGACGCGATCGTCCGCGTCTGCACCGACGCGAGCCTTCGCGCCGTGCTGCGCGAGCGCGGCCGGGAACGCGCCGCGCGCTTCACGGCCGAGGCGGCGGCGCGCGGCTGGCTCCGCCTGCACCGCGAGTTGATCGGATGACGCGCCACTTCGCGATCGCCGCATGGGCACTCGGGACAGGACCATCCGGCGCCCACCGACGCTTCGAGACGCTGCTCCGCGCCGTCGCGCGGCAGCTCGAACCCGACGAACGGATCACGGTGCTCCATGGCAGCTACCCGAACCCGCTCGAACTCGGACCGGCCGTGACGTGGCGACAGTTCGGGATCCCCGCCGCCCCCACCTGGCAGCGGATCCGCGCCGAACGCCAACGCTGCGCCCAGATCGTCCGGTCGATCGGCGCGTCGGTCCTCGACCTGGGCACCTTGCCCGTGCCGCCCGCGCTGCCCTGCCCGGTCGTGCTGACGATCCACGACCTGCGGGACCTCGACGGCTGGCGGCGACGCATGCCGCGCGGCGTCGCCCGCGCGATCGTCCGCCACGCGGTCGCCCGCGCCGCGGCGGTGATCGTGCCGAGCGAGTTCACGGCCTCGAGGATGCGCGAGCACGGCTGCGACCTCGCGCCGATCCACGTGATCCCCGGATCGATCGAGGAGAACACCCTGCGGCACGGGTCCCCGACCGAACCGAACTACGTGCTGCACGTCGGTCACGTCGAACGACGCAAGAACCTCGAGATCCTGCTCGAGGCGATCGCCAGCACGAGGACCACGCCGATGCTCCGCTTCGTGGGGAGAGATCACGGTGCGCGCCGCGCGCTCGACGAGAAGGCCCGGGCACTCGGGGTCGAGGACCGCGTGCAGTGGCTCGGCACCGTGTCCGAAGCCGAACTCATGACGATCTACGACGGCGCGGCCGCGATCGTGGTGCCGTCGCACTACGAGGGCTTCGGGTTCCCGGCGCTCGAGGGCCTGGCCGCCGATCGACCGGTGATCGTCAGCGACTGCGGCGCACTCCCCGAAGTCGTGGGCAATGCCGGGACGATCGTCCCCGCCGACGACGCGACCGCATGGGCCCGCGCGATCGACACCGCGATCGCCGCCCCGACCTCGAACCCCGACCGGCATCGACGAGTGCTCGAGTTCGACCCCGACCGCGCCGCCGAGGCGACGCTCGCCGTGTGGCGGATGTCGACGAGATCCGATCGAGTTCGTTGACGCTGCGGGTCGTGATCGCGCAGACTGTGGGCGACGACACCACGGAATCAGGTCGTCTCGGTCAGAACACTCGATGGACGGCGGTCAACCGGAGCGGCGCGACGATCGCGCCACGCACGACGTGCGCATTCTGCTCGCGGAGCGCGAGCGCGAACTCGCGAAGCTGCGTCGCGAACTCGCCCACGCGCAGCGCCTCGACGCCGTCGGCCGCGTCGCGCTCGGCGCGATGCACGAGTTCAACAACGCGCTGACCTGCGTGCTGAGCTTCAACCAGCTCGCCGAGCTCGCTCCCGAACGCGCCGACTGCCACCGCGAGATCTCCAACGCGACGCTGCGAGCCGCGCGCCTGGCCCGACAGATGCTCGCGCTGGGCCGCAACGCGGCGTCACAACCCGAGGACCTCGACCCGCGCGCCGCGCTGCACGAGATCCACGAGACGATCGCCCGTTCGCTCGGACCTTCGATCTCGACCGAGACCCGCTTCGAGGCGACCGGCACGATCCACATCGATCCGGTCGAACTCGGCCAGATCCTGCTCAATCTCGCGACCAACGCGCGCGATGCGATCGACGGAGAGGGCACGATCCGATTCGAGTCCGGCGACGTCGAACTCGGCACCGCGCAGGCGCTGTCACTCGGGGTCACGCCCGGTCACTACGTCTCGATCGACGTCGTGGACGAGGGCAGCGGGATCGAGCCGGAGCTGTTGCCGACCGTGTTCGAATCGTTCGTGACGACGAAGTCGCGCGAGTCCGGCACCGGACTCGGCCTCGCGCTCTCGCGCCGGATCGCGACCGAGAACGGCGGGACGGTGACGCTGCACTCGAGACCGGGACAGGGGACGACCGCGACGCTGTGGTTGCCGCGCACTCGCGGCGAGCAGGTCAAGCCGACCCCGCGGACCGAGGAGGTTCCGCGCGTCGCGGGACGCATCCTCCTGATCGAGCCGGATGCGGAGGTTCGGAACGCCGTCATGGGCGTCCTGGAGAACTCGAACTGTTCGGTGGTCGCGGCCTCGCCGCGCGATGCCGAACGACTGCGCGGCATCGAATTCGACGCCGTGCTGACCGGGACCGGTTCTCGACTCCACGTCTCGGCGGCGCTCGACGCGGAGCCCACGGGTCACGTCGACAAGCCCTGTGCGCCGGATCAGATCGCGCGACTGATCGCGGCGTCGATCAGGACGACGTGACCAACTGGAACGCGA
>JAGQQZ010000597.1 GCA_020425915.1 Planctomycetota bacterium
CGCCCGCCACGAATGAGGATGCGCACTCCCCCCGTTTGCCTTCGATCCCGAGCGCTCGCGAGCCAAGCACCGGGCACGATGACACCAGCGCTGCGACGTCCGATCACTCCACTGCGAACCGCACCGCGTACACCGGCGGCAAATGCGATGACAGGAGCCGCCAGTGTTCCCCCTGGTCGTCCGTCGCCCACAGCGACCCTGTCGTCGAGCCGAAGGCCAGCCGATCGCCGGTCGCATCGATCGCGAGGGCGTGGCGGAACACGAGGTCGTAGGCGTGTTCCTGCGGGAGTCCGTCGGTCAGCTGTTCGAAGCTCTTGCCGCCGTCACGCGTGCGGTTGACGACGAGCTTGCCGTCGACCGGGATCCGCATCTCGTCCTTGACGCCGGGGACGAACCAGGCCGTGTCGGGGTCTTCGGGGTGCACGGCGACGCCGAAGCCGAACGCGGACGGCTTCACGTCGTCGAGCTCGACCCAGTTCGCACAGCCGTCGGTCGATCGGAAGATCCCGTTGTGGTGTTGGGCCCAGTAGCAATCGGGCTGCGCACGGCACTGCACGACCATGTGCGGGTCCTGCGTCGCCTCGTCGTAGGCTTGTTCGGGTGGCATGTACTCGGCGCGCATGCCCTTCGCCGAGCTGCGCCAGGTCGCGCCGCCGTCCTCGGTCAGCCACACGCCGCCGCAGCTGATGCCGACCGCGATGCGTTCGGCGTTGCGCGGGTCGACGCAGACCGAATGGATCCCTGGCAGGTCGGCGCCGCCGCCGACCCACTTCTTGCGCTCGGGCATCGACCAGAGCGCCTCGTTGATCTGCCAACTCTCGCCGCCGTCCGACGAGTGGAACAGCCCGCCGGGGATCGTGCCGCACCAGAGCGCGCGTGGGTTGCGCGGGTCGACGGCGAGGGACCAGACCATCTTCAGCGACCACGGCCAGGGTCGACCCATCAGGTCCTTCTCCTCCGGTTCGTCGGCGGGGAACTCCGGGTACTTCGGCGCCGCGACTTCTTGCCAGGTCGCGCCGTCGTCGGTCGAGCGCTGGAACTTCGTGCCGAAGTGGCCGTGGTCGAGCGCGGCGTAGAGCGTGCCGTCGCGCGCGTCGAACTCCGTCAACGTGACCGGCACGCCGAGGAACGAGACGCGGTCGATCCTCCAGTCGGTCCCGCGGCGAGCGAAATGGAACAGACCCTTGCGGGTCGACACGTGCAGGCGATCGGACATCGGGGTCTCATCCTCCGGAGAGCGCCTGCATGACGTCGAGGCGCGAGTGTGGTCCGACCGGGTGGGACAGCTCGGCGCGATCGCGGACCTGCTCGCCGTCGACGAAGATCGTCACGTGCTTGCGCAACGCGCCCTGGTCGTCGAGTAGGTAGCTCCGCAGATTCGCGTGGTCCGCGAACACGCTCTCCAGCACGGCGCGCACGGTCTCGCCGGATGCCTCCGCGGTGGGGCAGGCGACGTGACGCTGGATCACGGACGTGAAATGGACACTGGCCATCGGTCGGTCCGACCACGATACCGAGCGAGCGGGGCGAAGGGGATTCCGGGTTCGACTCGGCGGCGTCGTCTCGCTACGTTCACGCCCGATGCAGCCCCTGCATGCGCTACTCGCGACGCTGTTCGTGCCCGGCTCGGCCCACTTCGTCCTCGGACGGCCGGTCCGCGCCGTCGTCGTGGCGTTGACGACGATCGGCCTGTTCTGGATCGGCTATTCGATCGTCGGGACGCACATGTGGTACCACGAACTCGTCCCGTCGACGGGCGGTGGGATCCGCGGGCTGCTGTTCCGCATCTTCCCGGTCATGATGCTGCCCGAGTCACCGAACCTCGGCTGCACGATGGTCGCGTCCATGATGCGGGACATCGACTCGGTCGAGGCGATGCGGCTCGAACGGATGCCCGGCGGCCTCGTCCATCTCGGCTTGTTGCTCACGGCGTGCTCGGGGGTGCTGAACGCGCTCTGGATGTGTGACGCGCATTGGCTGGCGCAGAATCGCGAACCGCGGGCCAAGATCGCGCCGCCGATGGCGGCGCTCGCGAGCTGGTTGCTACCGGGATCCGGGCACGTGCTGGCGGGGCAGCGTGACAAGGGGTTGCTGCTCGGCGCCGCGGTGCTGGTCATGTTCTTCGGCGGTCTCGCGATCTCGGGCGGCCACGCCGTCGATCGGGTGCTCGCCGACGCTTGGTTCGACGGGCAGGTGCTGTGCGGGACCGGTGTCATCTTCGGCTCGCTTGTCACCGCGCCGCTGCGCTACGACGCGTTGCCGACCTACAACGATCTCGGAATCACGCTGTGCACGGTCGCCGGGTTCATGAACCTCCTGGTCATGACGAACGCGTACACGGTTGCCGAGGACGGACCGGATTCGGTCGTGGTGGTCGAGGAGGCGAAGTCGTGACGCTCCTTTTCCGGATCGCCGTCTTCGTGCCGTGTGTGTTCCTGATCATGGTCGTCTACTGTGCTCCGCGTGCGACGACGGCGAAGGGCGTCGCGTCGATCGCGGCGCGGAAGACGGTCAAGGTCTGTGGTTGGACGGTCGTGCTCGTCGCCGCGATGCTGGCGATCGAAGCCATCTGGTTGCCCTGATCAGTTGGCGCGGCTGGCCGCGATGAGGTCGCCAGGCAGCAGGCGTGCATCGCCGCGCTCGCAGAGGCGCAGCAGGGACGCATAGAACCGAGGATCGTCGAGCCGACTCTCCCGGCGAACCAGATCGCACGGTCGCGGCCCGAGTGCGACGACGTCCAGGATCGCGCGCTCGTCGGCGTCGGTCGCGCGCCGACCCGGATCGCTCGATTCGCCGCACGACGAATGGACGCCGAGGTCGCGGAGCACGGACTCCGGGTCCGCTGCGACGAGTGCGCCGTCGGCCAGCAGCCGATGACAGCCTCGACTGCGTTCGGACGTGTACGGGCCGGGGACGGCGTACACCGGCACGCCGGCCTCGGCTGCCCAGCGTGCCGTGTGGAGCGAGCCGGACGCGAGGCCTGCTTAGACGACGGGCACCGCGCGCGTCGTGAGGGCGATGATGCGCTTGGGGCGCGGGAAGTGGCCACGCGTTGGTCGCATCCCTTGCGGGGTTTCGGACA
>JAGQQZ010000598.1 GCA_020425915.1 Planctomycetota bacterium
CAGCGCGCATCGCGCGCTCGTGACGCACGCGGTATGGTCTCCGGCTTCGATTCTGCCCAAGGAGGACCCCATGTCTCGATCCATACTCGTCGCGATCTCCGTCGGATTGCTGGTCGGCGCCTGTCAGACCGGCCCGAGCGTCGAACTGCCGATCCGCTGCTCCTTCGACGACGCCCCGGAGGCTGGCCTGCCGAGCGGTTGGCGCACGGCGGAGACCAACGGCCGCGGCATGCCCGGCGCGTGGGCCGTCCGTGCCGAATCGGGCGGACGCATCGTCCGCCTCGTCGAGACCGAGAACGCCGAGGACACGTTCAACCTGCTGCTCACGGACGATGTGTTCCCGTCCGACCTGACGGTCTCGGTGCGGGTCCGTGCCGACGCCGGCAACGAGGATCAAGGCGGTGGCGTGCTCTGGCGCGCCGGCGGCGCGAACGACTACTACGTCGCGCGCTGGAACCCCCTCGAGGACAACGTCCGGGCGTACCACGTCGTCGGTGGTCGACGAACGCTGATCGCCAACGCCGACGTCGAAGCCGATCGTCGCGCCTGGCACGAACTCACGGTCTCGGCACGGGGCTCGACGACCGAGGTCGGCTTCGACGGGACGACGGTGATGCGCTTCGAGGACGACACGCTGCGCGGTCCCGGACGGATCGGCCTTTGGACCAAGGCCGACGCGGAGACTTCGTTCGACGAACTCCGGGTCGACCGAAGTCGGTGACCTCGGTCGGCCGCTGTCGCGGATTCGTCACAGCAGCGTGACAGCGCTTCGCCAGCGTAACAATGCTCCCCGCACCCGAGGATGCCTACGAGACTCAAACCGTTTTGCTGAAACCACTTCCGTTTGACGACGCAGTTGGCCCACCGTTTGCCAGGGATCCGGCCTCGAAGGCCCCCACGATCCGACCCCGACCCCGAACGATGAAGCATCTCCTCCCCCCTGCGACTGTCTTGTGCCTGGTCGCCGCGTGCTCCTCGCTGCACACGACCTACGAGATCCCTCCCGCGATGACGATCGAGACCACGGCGTACGACGCCGCCGGCACGAGCGAGTTGGGTCAACCGACCGAGATCAAGGACCCGGCGCTCCATCACGTCTTCCGGCTGAGTGACGACATCGTGTCCGGCGCCGAGCCCGAGACCGAAGCGGCGCTCGAGGCGATCTCGAAGCTCGGCGTCAAGACGCTGCTGTCCGTCGACGGCAAGGCGCCCGACGCCGCGACCGCGGCCAAGTACGGCATGCGCTACGTGCACGTGCCGATCCGCTACAAGGGGATCTCGGACGACGAGAAGCTCGCGATCGCCAAGACGTTCCGCGAGCTCGAGGGTCCGTTCTACGTGCACTGCTTCCACGGCAAGCACCGCGGCCCGTCCGCCGCCGCGATCGGGCGCGTCGTTCTCGACGGCGCCCCGCGCGAGCAAGCGATCGCCGAGATGCGGCAGTGGTGCGGCACGTCGAAGAAGTACGAGGGTCTCTACACGGCGATCGCGCTCGAACAGCTTCCGTCCGCCGAAGAGACCGAGGCGTTCCGCTTCGACTTCCCGGCCGAGCACCAGTTCGTCGGCACCCGCGGCGCGATGGTCGAGATCAGCCGCGGCTGGGAGATCGTCGAGCAGCTCAGCAAGCGCGACTGGCGCGCGCCGGACGACCACCCGGATGCCAACGCGCTCAACGAGTCGGTGAAGCTCGCCGAAGTGTTCGCGCAACTGCGCAAGATGGACGCGACCGCGAGCAAGCCCGCCGACTTCCAGGGTTGGCTCGCCGACTCCGAGCGCGAGTGCAGCGAACTCGCCGAACTCCTGAAGCGGTTGGCGGACGGCGACGCGAGCGCCAACGCACTCGCGGTCGACAAGGCCAAGCAGCTCAAGGCGTCGTGCAGCGCCTGCCACACCGAGTACCGCAACCACTGAGGACGTCGCCGTCCCGAGCGGTCAATCGATCCAGACGAGGCGCGTCTCCACATCGTCGGAGACGCCGACGACGATCTGATCGGCGGCCGTCCCGAGTGCGGTCGACTCGTCGATCGCGAATGGCAGCGACAGCCGAGTGGTCGAGCCATCGAGTAGATCCAAGACCACGACGGCGCCCTGCTCGGACCCGAGCACGCGAGTCGAGCTCGCCGCGACGTCGAACCAATGACCGAAATTCCCGATCGGACGCGTCGCACCCGAGTCGACGTCGATCGACGTGACGGCGGTGCCCAGCTTCGAGCGCTCGAGCACGACAGCCCGCGACGCCCCCTCGTAGAGTTCGAGCCGTCGAGTCGACCAACCGAGCGAGGACCACCCGTCCGGACCGCTCCACAGCACCTCTGAGGGTGACGGAGCGAGCTTCGGCAGCAGTGTCCCGCGTTTCCGCCCGAGGCGGACGCGCCCATATTGCGCGACGGTGCTCGCGCGGTAGAAGTCAGCGGCCTTTTGTACGTCCATGCGTCGGACGGACCCGCGATCGTCGACGACCACCCAAGACAGCGGCTGCACGCCTTCCTGCACCCGACACAGCACCTGGTGTCCATCGGGCGCGACGCTCATGTAGACGACTCGGCCCGCGTAGCGAACCTCGTGCACGATCGTGGCCGGCCGCTCGGTCACGGACCCGGGGGCTCCCTCGACGAACCACGGATCGGCGACCAACCGCCGCTGGAACAGCTCGGTCTCACACAGCGTCTGACCGAAACCGAAGACGACGAGCGCCATCCCGGCGAACCGGAGTTTCGCACGGCCGTGGAGAGCGAGCGCTGCGCCGGCACCTGTGGCGAGTACGAACGCGAGACCACCGTTGCTCGCGATCAGGTCGAGCGCGCGCCACGGTCCGAACGGAAGCACCGCGACGACCTGAGCGCAGGCGAGCGCCGCGATCGCCCAGAGCGATGCACGCCGCTGCATCCGTGACTCGAATCGCGCTCGCCACGCCAGCCAGACCGTGAACGCGCCGGCCATCGCCACGCCGAGCGTCGCCCACTGGAACCCCGCTGGCCAACCGTGGGACCCGACGAGCGCGACGACGGCGAGTTGCGCGATCATCACACCGGTCGCGAAGGGCCATTCGGACACTCGAACCAGGATCCCGAGGAGCGCAGCACCGAGGACCACGAGGGCACCGTGACCCTCGGCGAAGATCCATCCGGTCGCGAAGAACGCGCCGAGCGCAGACACCAACGCGACGAACGCTGCGAGGGACACCCTCCCCGCCGATGAGGCGAACGCGAACTGACCGTCGACGCGATCCAACACGCGCTGCACCCGCTCGACGTCCTCGTTCCGAAGCTGGATGCGATGTCGACGGCCACGGGAAGTCCACGCCTGGAGCCACGATCGTCCGCGGCGCAGCACGACTCGCATCTCGCGCAGCGCATTGTATGCGAGCGTGGTGGTCCGGCCGCGCTCGCGCCACTCCATCGTTCCTGCATCGAAGGACACCGAGCGGTCCGCGACGCGCGCGTCCTGCACCTCGACCGCTCCCACGGTCGGTTCGGCGACGATCCCCGCGAGCGCCTCGAGGTCGCGAATCCGCCGCGCGAGACTCGGGTGGGATGATTTCACCTCGGTCGTCGCGGCGATCCGGCGCGGCATGAAGTTCGCCCGATACAGCGCGGTCAGCCCACGGATCAGCGCACGCGGATCGGCCCCGAGTTCGATCGCGCGTGCGTCGCAATGGGACTCGTGATGCTGCGCGTTCCTGCCGAGCATGAAGAGCAGTCCGACCACGACCAGGATCCAGGACCAGAGAAAGGCGACCGCGTACCAGGGCCCCAGCAACGACAACGCCGGGAATCCGAAGCTCGCCACGATGCCGAGGATCGACATCGTTCGCCGGATGGTCCGGCTCCGACGGACCTCGGGTTCCTCCAGGTGCGCGAGTTCGTGCGCGTGGATCGCCACGACCTCGTCGTCGTCGAGTTCGTGCAGCAGTCGTCGCGTGAACAGCACGTACGGACGTGGCCGCGCATCGACGGCGAAGGCGTTCACGAGTCCACTCCTGGCCAACCCGAAACAGCCCGCGATCGGCGACTCGCAGCGCGCGCCCGTCTCGACCGCGCGAAGCTTCGGGTCCTCGAACGGCTCGACGCCGAGCAACCGGACGAACGCGGTCGAAGAGAATCGCGCATGGACGAGGAACGCGATCGCCGCCAACGTGGCGACGGCCCATCGCCAACTCCCCGACGCCGCCACGATGTTGGGCACGACCGCGATCGCGATCGCCGAAACGGACGCCGCGGCGAAATAGCGCAGCGTCGCGATCACCGCTCGTCCGGTGGGTTCCGGATCGTCGTGGAGCCGCTGCATCGCCGGCAATCGACCGATCGCCCCACCGAGGCCGCTCGTGATGACGACGACGACCGCGAACGCGGCGAAGTGCGCTCCCAGCCGAACCTCCAGCCACAGGACCGTCAGATAGGCACATCCGAGTCCGATCAGCAACGAGCCGCCCCACGTCGAGGCGCGGTATCGCGTGACGCGATCGACCAGCGTCGGGTCGTCCCGATACCGCGCGAGGCGCAGTCCGAGCGCCCAGGCCACGATCGTCGAGACGACGAACGCGAGACCGATCGCGGCCGCGCACGCCACGAATTTCATCGAGCCCGGTGAACCCGGAAGTACGTATCGAGATCCTTGTCGCCGCGGCCCGACAAATTGACGAGCAATCGGCTCCCGTGCGGCAGCCATCCACGATCGACCGCGGCACGAGCGAACGCGAGCGCGTGCGCCGATTCGAACGCCGGCACGATGCCCTCGGTCCGCGACAACGCCTCGAACGCGGCGATCGCCGCAGCATCGTCGACGGCCTCGTAGCGCACGCGACCCGAGTCCTTCAGCGCGGCGTGTTGCGGGCCGACACCGGGGTAGTCGAGGCCCGCCGCGACGCTGTGGCTGTGCGTGATCTGCCCGTCCTCGTCCTGCAGCACGTAGGTTCGGGCGCCGTGCAGCAGCCCGGCCGTTCCCCGGCCCAGAGTCGCCCCGTGTCGATCGGTGTGCACACCGCTGCCCGCCGGTTCGACACCGAAGATCGCGACCGAGTCGTCGCCCAGGAACGCGTCGAAGATCCCGATCGCGTTGCTACCGCCGCCGACGCACGCGGTGACCGCGTCGGGCAAGCCACCGAAACGCTGTTCGAACTCGGCCTTCGCCTCGCGCCCGATCACCGACTGCAGATCGCGCACGAGCGATGGGAACGGATCGGGTCCGCACACGGTCCCGAGCAGGTAGTGAGTGTCTGCGAGCGATTGCGCCCAGTCGCGCAGCGCCTCGTTGATCGCGTCCTTGAGCGTCGCCGACCCACTCGTGACCCGTTCGACGCGCGCGCCGCACAGCTCCATCCGCTGCACGTTGACGGCCTGGCGCTCGGCGTCGACCGCGCCCATGTAGATCACGGTCTCGAGCCCGTAGCGCGCGCCGGCCATCGCCGTGGCTACGCCGTGCTGCCCCGCCCCGGTCTCCGCGATCAGACGCGTCTTGCCCATGCGACGCGCGAGCAGCGCCTGCCCGGTGACGTTGTTGGTCTTGTGTGCGCCACCGTGCAGCAGGTCCTCGCGCTTCAACACGACTTCGAGACCGCATGCGTCCGAGAATCTCGGCACCTCGGTCAACGGCGTCGGCCGTCCGGCCCACTGCCTGAGTTCGTGCTGGAACTCGGACTGGAATCCCGGGCTCGGCACGATCGCCTGGTGCGCCTTGGCGAGCTCGTCGAGCGCGGGCATCAGCAGTTCCGACACGAAGCGACCGCCGTAGGCGCCGAAGTTACCGAGCGCAGGAGTTTGGTTGCCCTGGTTCATGCGACCTCCAGGCGCCAGCGTAGCGCCGCGTTCGCTCGGATCGCTACCCATACACGACGCGTTCGGTTACGACTCCGTCGATGCCGCCCGCGAACGCCGCCGATCGAAAGCCGCCAGCAACCCGCCGCTGGTTCGCGCTGGTGGCGCTGACGATCGCGACCCTCGTCGCGCTCGGCATCGCCGAACTCGCGCTGCGAGTGCTCGACATCCCGGCCACGCCGAAGCAGTTCGAGTTCCTCGACCCGGACAACACCGTGTCCGAGCTGTTCGGCGCGAACGCCGGCATCTTCACCTACGACCCGGACCTGCTCTGGAAGCTCGATCCGAACACCGAGCTCTACGCCGCGAACGAACTCGGCCTCCGCGGCTGGCTGCCGCGGCGCCCGAAGGCCCCGACCGACGTGCGGATCGCGTTCCTCGGCGACTCGTGCACCTTCGGCTACAACGTCGCCTACGAGGAGACCTACGCCCCGCTCGTCGAGCAACGCCTGCAGGCCGCACACGAGGATCGCTGTATCGAGTCGATCCTCGCCGCGATGGTCGGCCATTCGAGCCAGCAGCACCTCGTGCTGTACCAGGATCAGATCGCGCGCTACGAGCCGGACATCACCGTCGTGTACGCCGCCGCATGGAACGACTACCTCGCGAGCGTCGGCATGACCGATGCCGAGCGCTACGCCGAGCGGCACGCCTGGCGCCTCCAGCGGATGCTGTACCGCGCGATCGGCCTCGACCGCGCCACGGAGGCCTCGACGCCCGAGATGCAGAGCCGCCTCAAGGCGGGAGAGGCTCCGTTCGGTCGTCGCGTGTCGAAGCAAGAGCTGCGCGCGAACCTCGAAGGGATCCAGACGGTCGCCGACCGAATCGGCAGCCAGGTCGTGTGTATCCTGCCACCGCTGCCGGAGAAGACGATGGACGAGCGCAAGTACGCGCTCGACTACCGCGCGGTCCTCGTCGAGTACGCACAGGCCCACGGGCTTCCCGTCGTCGACGGAACCGGCGTGTTCGACTCGTATCGCCGCGCGCGACTCGACGCCGGCGAGACCCCGGCGCCCCTGTTCCTCGACTGGGTGCACCCGAGCGTGCTCGGTCACAGGCTGCTGGCCGACGCCGTGTTCGACGCGCTCGCGCCGCTGATTCCGGATCGACCGAACCCCGAGACGCCATCGATCCGACTCGACTCCTTCGAGCCGCACGAGGTCGCCGCGCTCTCCGGGGCCGCGATCGAGATCCACGGCTCCGGGTTCGACCGGCCGCAGGCGTTCGATCGCGTGTGGATCGGCGGCGGCTGGGTGCACGACGCACACGTCGTCGACGCGACACGGATCCGCGGGACCGTGCCGTTGCTCCCGGTCGGGCAGCACGATGTGCGCATCATCACACGAGCGGGCGTCGTGCACGCCGGTGCGAGCCTGGCGGTCACGCCCCCGCCGGCCCAGCACCCGATCACCGCCGAGGTTCGCACCGTCGACGGCGA
>JAGQQZ010000048.1 GCA_020425915.1 Planctomycetota bacterium
CGCTACACCACGACGTCATCCCCGCACGCCCCCGGCGGCAGCGCATCCAGGAACGCGCGCCCGTACCGCCGCGTCCGTGTCCGCGGATCCAGCACCAACACCCGCCCGCGGTCCTCATGGCTCCGGATCAACCGTCCGAACCCCTGCCGGAACTTCAGCACCGCCTCCGGCAGCGACTGTTCGACGAACGGGTTGCCGCCGCGCGCCTCGATCGCGCGGTGGCGCGCGCGGGTCAACGGGTGATCCGGCTGGGCGAACGGGAACCGCGTCAGCACCAGCAGCGTCAGCGCGTCGCCACGGACGTCGATCCCTTCCCACAGCGATTCGGTGCCGATCAACACCGACGTCGGTCGCTCGCGCTTCGCCTCGAGCAGGTTGCGCAGCGGTGCTTCGCCCTGCACGAGCAGCGGGATGTCCTCGAGTTCCAGCGTCGGTCGCAGCGCATCGGCGAGCGCGTGGACGAACTTCCACGACGTGCAGAGCACGAGCGCGCGGCCGCCGTTCTCGAGCACCGCTTCGCGCACGCGTCGCTTGCACTCGCGCAGGAATGCGTCCGCTTCCCGCTGTGGGTCCGGCATCGCCTCGGCGAACTCGACCTCGACGTTGCGCGAGTAGTCGAACGGCGAGCCGAGCCGCAGCGTCCTGGCGTCGTCGATCCCGAGCTGGCTGCGGGTCCAAGCGAACTCGGGGTCGTTGCCCGGTCCGAGCGTCGCGCTCAGCAGCACGCAGCTTCGCTCCGGTGTGAACACCCACTCGCGCAGCGCTGCCGAGACCTCGACCGGCGCGGACCGTAGCACCGGGCTCTTGCGGTCGGGTTCGATCCAGCGGACGAGACTGCCGTCGCCCGGCCGGCAGAGCGAACCGACGACGTGGGCGAGGGCTGCGAGTCCGCGCGACCGCGCCTGCAACTCCATCCTCGCATCGACGTCGACGATCCGGGACGCGCACGAGCCGAGTTCCTCGACGAGTTCGCCGAGGAAGTGCGAGAGCGGGTCGTCGATCGGCGCGTCGCCGAGGTCGACCGCCCGCCCGCCGACCGCCGCGATGCGCTCTTCGAGCAGTGCGAAGAAGCCCGCCGCGATCTCGCGCAGGTCGTCGACGAGTTGGATCGCGCGACGCGTGCCGTGTTCGGCGAGCAAGCTGCGGCGCGCCCTGCGTGGATGCAGTCGCCGCAGATGCCAGAGCACGGTCCCGAGAGTCAGCCGCAGCCCGAGGCTCTCGGTCGCGACTCGCTCGAGGTGATGCGCCTCGTCGAAGACCACGACGCGGTGGTCGGGTAGGTACTTCGCACCGGCCATCCGCAGCGCTACGTCGGCCATGTACAGCGCGTGGTTGACGACGAGGATCTGCGCCGACTCGAGTCGGCGTCGCGAGCGCTGGTAGGCGCAGGCGTCGTAGTGTTTGCAGGCGCGGTGCAGGCAGTTGCCGTGCTCGGCCTTCACCTCGTCCCACACCTCGTGGTCGACCGGTTCGGCGAGTTCCATGCGCAACCCGTCGTGGGTCTCCGACGACCACGCGACGATGCGTTCGAGTTGTGCGATCCGATCGCCGATGTCGAACAGCACGTCGGCCTCACGTCGCGCGAGGTGCATTCGTCGCAGGCAGAGATAGTGGTTGCGGCCGACCACGGTGACCGAACTCCACTCCTGCGGCATGACCGAGTGGAGGAACGGCAGGTCCTTGCGCTCCAGTTGCTCCTGCAGCGCGATCGTCCGCGTCGACACGACGACCGGGCCGTCGCCGACGTGCTCGGTCGCCTGCAGCACGGCCGGCAGCAGATAGGCGAAGGACTTGCCGACACCGGTTCCGGCCTCGGCGCAGAGGTGTTCACGGTCGTGCAGCGCACGCTCGATCGCCACCGCGAGTTCGACCTGCTCGTCCCGTGACTCGTACCCCGTCAAGCGGCGCGCGATCGCGCCGTCGGATGCGAACCACGCGCGTACCGCACCGTCCGTCATCGGTGTGTGAAGTGGCTCGGATCGACGATCCGGTGGTGTGATGGGCGAGCAGCGTCGTAGACGACAGCCGCGAATCCGGCAGGTGTCGGTCGCGAGACGCGGCCGGTTCGTTCTCGCCCGGAGCGGTCGACGAACGTGTACCCGCCGGCAGCGTCCACTTGCGCGCGTGCGACTTCGCCGTGCGTCAGCAACACGCGGAACCGCATGACGTAGCGCAGCCAGATCATCACGAATCCCATGCCCGGCAACATGACCGCGCCGAGCGCGAGGTCACGGATCGCGGGCGAGACGGGGATCACGTACACGACGAGCGCTCCGGCGAGCACGAGCGCCGCGCCGAACCATCCCAGCGCTTGGCGTTCGGCCAGTGCGGCGCGCCAACTCGGAGTGCGTGGCGGTGGCGGCAGCTCGACTCTGGGCAGGATCGTCATGCCTTCGCGAATTCCTCGGGGATGATGAGTCGATGTCGCCACGGGTGCTTGCGGTCGTGCACCACGGCGAGCGAGTCGGGATTCGTCAACAGCCGTTCGCCGAGACTCGAGCGTTCCCGCACCCAGTGGCGCCCGGCCACTCCGTGCGCGTTGCGGTCGAGGAACGAGAATCGCGCGAGCAGCATGGACGGCACGACCCACGGGATCTGGGCGACCGAGTGGATCTTCGCGACCGCGACGTCGCCGTGTACGAGCAGAGCGCGCATCCGCAGGACGCCGACGAACCAGATGACCCAGAACAAGACGCCGGGCACGACCGTCAGCGTGAATGCGGGAGTGGCCCAGTCGGCGAGCAGATAGAGCCGTCCGTCGGCGACGCGGTTGACCTCGGGACGTTCGGCGAGGTACTCGACCGTTACCCGGTCGCCGGCGTGGACGCCCTCGGCCGCGAAGCTCTTGCCGAACAGTTCGTGCTGCGAGGTCGAGAACGAATAGTGGACCTGGACTGCGTGTGCGCCCGACGGCAATACCGCGTGTCCCGGCACGACGTCGAGGACCTTCGCTTCGGCGGTCAGCGCTCCGGCGTCGAGCGCGCGGTCGTCGGACGGCTTGCCGGCGGCGTGGAACGTCAACATCAGCGTGATCAGCCCGCCGTAGACCGAGAACAGGAACCCGAACAGCGCGAACGGCCAGCGATTCCAAAGTGCCGTACTCCACCGAACCGATCGGCGAGGCGCTGGCGGAATTCGGTGAACCTCCCTGGTCATCGCGGACCGCAATGTAGTCGTTGGCCGACGTCGATGCACCTCGTCCGAGACCGTCGAACGTGGGAGGCGCGGGTGCACGGTCGTCTGCATTTGATCCGTCGATCCTCGTCGCGGCGGCAATCACCGGCAGTCGAAAGGAGCTTTCCACATGTTCACTGCCCGTTCCCTCGCTCTCGCGGTCACGACTCTCGCCGGCACGCTCGCCGCACAGCCCGACGGTGCTCGAATCGTCGGCCTGACGGCCGGCACGCCGTTCGTCCAGTCGCAGGACCTCGTCAACTGCAACGCCCGCCGCTGCGCGCCGCCCGGCGTGTTCGGCCAGCCCGTGTTCGATCATCGTGGCGGCACGGCCTACGACACGCGCACGCGCGGTACCTGGATCAGCGATGGCACGCGGATCGCGAAGGTCGATTCGCGGCTGCAGTGCGTCTACCAGTGCGGACCCGTGCCGATGCCGAGCGACCAGATCGCGTCCGACGTCACGGGCTTGGCCTATCACCATCGGACCAACCGACTCTGGGTCACCGATTCGGCCAACCGCGTCCGAATCTACGACATCAGCGGCTGCACGCTGACGTTGCAGTCGCAGTGCTCGGTGCTCCTGCCGCTCGGGCACGTGCTCACGGGCATCGCGCTCGACGACGTCGGCAGTCGCGTGATCCTCACGAGCGCCGAGTTCTCCGGGCTGAGTGCCGGCGGCTGGGTGCACATCGCCAGCCAGAACGCCCCGTGCGACTTCCAGTGCACGGCACAGATCCAGGCGTGCATCACGTCGTCGTCGATCCTTGGACCGTTGACCGGTTGCGCCTATGACGCCTGCGAGTCCGAGATCTGGGTGACCGACGGTCGCGTTTCGGTGTCCTGCGTCCTGTCGGCGCTAAACTGCACGTTGATCCAGACCGGTTGCTGCACCAACCCGCTGCTCAACGATCCGTACGTCGGTCTCTGCATCGAACCGAGCACGGAGTACTCGACGGGCGGCGTCTGTTCGGCCGGAGGCTGTGACAACAGCTGCCAGCCGCACCACTTCCTCGGCAACGGCGATCCTGTCATCGGCAACATCGGATTCACGCTCGATGCGGCGAGCCTGCCCGCCAACCAGGTCGCGGCGACGTTCTTCAACGGCGGCATCGCCGACCCGGTGGGTTACCTCGTGCCCGGCTTCTGCGAGGAGATCCACGTGCCGCTGACGCCGACGCTGTTGTCGTTCCCGGCCAACACCGGCGGGGGCGTCGGCTGTTCCGGGAGCACGAGCCTGAACTTCTCGATCCAGGCCAACCCGTCCACCTGTGGACTGACGATCACGACTCAGGTCATGGGGATCTGCTTCAACCCGATCATCGGCACGTTCGTGACGAACGCGCTGACCTGGACCGTCACGTCGAGCTAGGCAGAATCTCCCGAATTCGGCGCTCCGACATCGAGTCGGGTGTTCGACGTGGCCCGGTTCCCTGCGCCGGGCCGCGTCGATTTCGCGGAACGGCGGAAGTGCCGGGGCGCGGGGTTGCGCGCTGGCCGCGGGCGCCCACAATCGGCGCTCTTTGCTCCTCCACTATCCTCCCCCAAGCGGCCATGTCCGACCGAGTCGAAGAGATCCTCAGCTGGTACCAGTCCGATAACCCTGGTGTTCTGCGCAACTTGCGCATCCTCATGAACACCGGCACGTTGGCCGGCACCGGCAAGTTCGTCATCCTTCCCGTCGACCAGGGCTTCGAGCACGGGCCGGCGCGCTCGTTCGCGAAGAACCCGGACGGCTACGACCCGCTCTACCACTACCAACTCGCGATCGACGCCGGCTGCAACGCGTACGCGGCGCCGCTCGGATTCCTCGAGGCTGGTGCGCGGCAGTTCGCCGGTCGTATTCCGACGATCCTGAAGCTCAACAACAGCGACTCCCTGCTCGGCGGAGAGGATCCGAAGCCGGCGGTGACGGGGTCGGTGCAGGACGCGCTCCGGCTCGGTTGCGTCGGCATCGGGTTCACGATCTACCCGGCCTCGGCCTACCGCAACGACATGTACATGGAGCTGCGCGAACTCGCCGAGGAGGCGAAGGAAGCCGGACTGGCCGTCGTCGTCTGGTCGTACCCGCGCGGCGCGAGCATCTCGAAGAAGGGTGAGACCGCGATGGACGTCGTCGCCTACGCCGCTCAGATCGCGGCGCAGCTCGGCGCGCACATCATCAAGGTCAAGCCGCCGACCGCACACCTGGAACAGGACGCGGCCAAGAAGGTCTACGAGTCCGAGGGCATCAAGATCGATTCGCTGTCGGATCGGATCCGCCACGTGATCCAGAGCTCGTTCGGCGGCCGCCGGATCGTGATCTTCTCGGGCGGCGAGGCGAAGGGTCACGACGCGGTCATCGAGGAAATCACGCAGATCGCCAAGGGCGGCGGCTTCGGCTCGATCATCGGCCGCAACAGCTTCCAACGGCCGAAGGCCGAGGGCGTGAAGCTGCTGCAGGAGATCATGGCGGTCTACAAGAACGTCTGATCAGCGCGGCCCGAGTCGCTCGCGCAGTCGGGCGTCGTCGGGGAACATCTGCGCGCCCTGGCTCCACGTGGCGATCGCCTTGTCGCGGTCGCCACGTTTCGCGTACAGGTTGCCGAGGAAGAAGAACGTGTTCGCGTGCTCCGGTTGGACCGGGCCGCGCGACTGACGTTCGAGCAGAGTCTCGAACTGGCGGACCGCCTCGGGTTCCTTGCCGAGGAACGATGGCCAGAACGTCAAGGACACCGCCTTCTGGTAGCGCGCGTTCCAGTGATCCGGATTCAGTTCGAGGGCGCGGTCGAACGTCTGATCGGCCAGGACCGCGACCTTGCCCCGCTCCCGCGCCGAGATGTCCTCGTCCTGCCAGATGCGCTGCATGAGCGCATCCGCGTAGCCGACCTGGGCGTCGGCGTCGTTCGGGTTCTCCTCGGCGGCCACGCGGAACAGATCGACGAGTTCCTCGAGCTTTCCGGCATCTCGTGCCGCGACCCAGATCTCCTTCCGCTCTTCGTCGGTCGCCGTTGCCAGCCGCTGCAGCGCGCCGGCGGGTTCGAACTCCGGCGCCGTCTCGCGTCCGTTCGCGGCCGGATGCGACGACATCCATCGCGCCACCGCGGCATCGAGCGCGTCGTCCGCGACCCCGTCGACGGCGCGGCGGACCGGGCCATCGGCGGTCGTACTGCCGACGCGCAGCTGGCGGCAGACCTCGGTCAAATCGTCGACTCGTTGTTGGAGTTCCGCGACTCGGGTGTCGTCACCAGGGAGACTCGGGCCCGGTTCGTCCATCGGTCGCAGACCGAGAGTGATCGCCGCGCTCACGGCGGCGGAGACGGCGACAGCGACGACGAGCGTAGGAAGTGCGTTCATGGATCAGGGCGCAGGATACCGACGGATCGTTGCGATGCGGCGTTACGTCACGTTCATCGAACACTATCGGGCCATGGTCCGGTGGAAGATCTTCGACCTCCGGCACGTCGGACCGTCATGCAAGTGAGTCGGATCGTCATCGCGTTGCTGCTCGGCGTGGTCTTCGCCTGGGGTGGGTATCGCCTCTACGGGGCGATGCTCGACGACGAGACCAAGATCCGGCGGCTGATCGAGGCGCAGCCCGCGGCGTGCAACGATGCGAGCCTGCGTGGGCTCGACGGGTTCCATGCCGAGTTCCGCGATCGCACGCTGAACCTCGGGCGCAACGACCTGCAGGCACTGCTGCTCTACACGTTTCGCACCGAGCGCGAGGCCGGGGCGGGGCGCTTGCGCGTCCGCGTCGACGTGCCGCCGGTCGATGTGGTGATCGACGAACTCGACGAATCGGAAGGGACCGCGCGGGTGACGTTCCGCGTCGAGTTGTTCCGCGGACTCGACGACGAAGAGCGCGAGGAGTGGGAGGTCGAGGTCAAGGCCGACCTCGAGCGAAGTGACGAGGATGGTTGGCAGTTCCGCCGCTCGGAGCACCGCACCCTGAGCGGACACAGGCCGCGCTACTGAGGCGGCGTTGCGGTTGCCGAGGTCGCCAGCGTGATCCAGCCTACGATCATCACGACACCGCCGATCGGGGTGATCGCGCCGAGCCACCGCACGTCGAGCAGCACGAGCAGGTAGAGCGAGCCGGAGAACACCATGGTGCCGAGCAGCAGTGCCCAGGGTGCCAGGCCGATCCGGAACCCGCGCGCCGCGAGCGCGGCGCAGGCGAGGAGCGCGAGCGCATGGTACATCTGGTAGCGAACCGCCGTTTCGAAGATCGCGAGGTCGCCGGGTTCGAGCGTGGCCTTCAGACCGTGCGCACCGAACGCGCCGGCGGCGACCGCGAGGCCGGCGAGAGCGGCGCCGAGCCGTAGGAGTGTGGTCGGTTTCATTCTGCGGTTAGACTCGC
>JAGQQZ010000599.1 GCA_020425915.1 Planctomycetota bacterium
ACGCCCCAGACGCTACGCTCCTCGGTGTGAGCTGCTCGATCCCGATTCGTGTTCTCCTCGTCGTTCTCGGCCTGTCCTGTGCCAGCGTCGCGCGCGCGCAGGACGCCGAGCTCGTGCTGCGTTGCACCGTGGTCTCGCCGGTGCCCGACCCGGACGAGGTGTCGTACGAGGACTGTCTGACGACGCTGCGTTTCGACGTCGAGCAGAACATCAGCGGCACCGTCGATTCCGACACCGTGGTCGGCGTGTTCTGGGGCATGCGCTTCGGCAAGAAGTCACCGGCTGCGGCCCTCGCCGTCGGCGACCGGATCCAAGGCAAGTTCGTGCAGTGGGCGCTGCGGGCGCGCAAGCTCGAGGCGTTCCCGCGGATCGACAAGACCAAGGACTTCGAGTCCCCCGTTCGGTACGCGGTCGAGTGGCACAAGCTCGAGGACGGCGCCGCACCGAAGGTCCCGACGGACGCTCCCGCGGCCGATGACGACGACGACTCGGACGAGCCGTCGGAGCCGGCGGCGTCGTCCCACGCCCCGGACGACCGGACGATGGGCGAGAGGATCCGCGCGGTGCTGCGTGCCCACGGCGGGCAGCCGATCGGGGGGCCGCCGCTGCGCGACTTCGCGAACCGGTTCTTCGACTACGACTACCTCGTGCAGGATCGGTTCTGGGACGTCCCGCCAGGCGCCGATGCCGACGGTCCGCTCGCGGTGATCGCGGACTTCCGGCGACAACTCGACGCGCGCGGGGTTCGGCTGCACGTCGTGTTCGTGCCGTGTGGCGCCGCGGCCCTGCCCGGCCTCGCGACGCGGACGCCGTACGACGCGAATCGTGACGGACGGATCGACGACTACTTCCAGGCGTTCGCCAAGGAGGTCGCAGCACTCGGCGTCGGCTCGTCGGACTGCTTGCCGACGCTGCTGTCGCAGCCGGTTCGAACCTACTTGAACGCCGAATACCCCGCCTACCTCGTCAGCGCGCCCTATTGGGCGCCGTGGGCGGCAGCGGAATGCGCGCAGATGGTCGCGAATCAGATCCGTGCACTGCCCGACGCGGCCCAGTTCGGAGAATGGAAGAAGTACATGTCGACGACCCGCAAGGTCACGGAGCGGATCTCGACGAAGATCTCGGCTCGGTTCGGCGCGTCGGTTTCGTCGAACACGCTGTTCGAGATCGTCCAGCCCGAGGAGAAGGCCAAGGGCGTGCTGCTCGGTCGCGACGACGACGCCAGTACGATCTGGGTCCTCGGTGACCGCTGGACGAGCATCCACGGCAAGCGGAAGTCCGACTTCGCTTCGCACCTCGCGGCCGAGATCGGTGCCCCGGTGCGCGTTTTCGCGACGCGCGGCGACGATCCGCACGAGGCGCGGCGGAGACTCTGTGACCACGGCATCCCGGCTCACGTGAAGCTGCTCGTCTGGCAGATCTCGGTCCCGTCCCTCGCTGACCCGGCGAGTTGGAACCGCTACTCGATCGCGAAGTAGAGCCGGGTCTTCCTCGTCTCGACTCGCACACGATGACGAACACAAGAAACTGGATCCTCGCCGCGCTGATCACGAGCCCGCTCGCCGCGCAGGGCGGCGCCGTCGGCTTCGCCCAGGCCTGCCTCGACGCGACGCGGGACGCGGTCGTGCTCAACGTCGCGGCGCACCCCGACGACGAGGCCGCGCGGACGATGGTCATGCTGCGGCACAAGTACGGTCTGCGGACGGTGACGGTCTACACGACCTGCGGTGGCGGCGGGCAGAACGCGGTCGGGCGTGAGATCGGGGAGCGGCTCGCCGCGATCCGGATCCGCGAGACGCTCGCGGCCGCGAAGCACACCGGCACCGAGGTGCGCTGGCTCGGGTTCGAGGACTTCGGCTACTCGAAGTCGCGCGAGGAGACGATCGCGCATTGGGGCGGCGAGGCCGAGTTGCTGAAGCGCATGGCGGCCGTCGTCGACGAGGTGCATCCCGACCTCGTGATCACCAACCACGGGCTGACGCGCGGCCACGGGCATCACCAGGCCTCGGCCTGGGCGATCCGCGAGATCTGCAAGCAGCGGAAGCTACCGCTGCTCGAACGGGTGTTCGAAGGGCCGGCGCCGATCGTGTTCGACGCCCGCGAGGTCGACCCGGTGCGAGGCAACAGCTACGCGGAGCAGGCCTACGACGGGTGGCGCGAGCACGCGACGCAGGGGCCGTGGAGTGGATTCCCCCTGGCGGAGGCGAAGGCGGACAAGTGGACGCCGGTCAACGACGAGGCGAAGGCGCTCGGCGACGATCCGGTGGCGAAGCTGCCGTCGATGTTCGACGCGGAGCTGTTCGGGAGAATGCTGCTAGGCGGGGGCAATGACCCGCAGCGAGTCCAGGCGGAATTCGCTGCGTTCGCTGCAGATCGTTCGCGGTCGGACCACGTCCGCGAGGCGCGCCGGCTCCTGCCGTTCCTGCGAGAGTTCCGGATTCACGACGCGTCGGACGATGCGACCCACGCGAATGGCGAGCATCCGGTCTCCGGCGCATCGCTCCGGATCGGCGAGCGAATGGCGCGCCGAATCGATGCGCTCGAACGCGTGGTGCTCCTCATCGGCGAGCGAATGGCGCGCCGAATCGACGCGCTCGAACGCGTGGTGCTCCTCGGATCCGGTGCATCGTTCGACGTGGCGCTGACATCGAACCGAATCGCCCGCGGACAGCCGGCCAAGGTCGTCGCTGCGTTGCGAGGCTTGGACGTCGACGCCAAGGCGTCGGTGCTCGGTGGCGAGTCCGTCGGATTCGAGCGTGGGGTCGCCGAGTGCTCGTTCACGGTTCCGACGCGTCTTCCGGTCGGAGACCGCGCGGCCGAACTGATGCAGTCCGTTCGCGTGCCCGTCGTCGCGGAGTTCGAGCTCGAAGGCGTTCCGTTCCGGATCCAACGTTTCGTCGAAGTCCCGCTCGGCCCGACCCTCCGCGTCGACTGGCCGCGCCCCGCGATGTTCGTCCCGTCCGGCGCGCCGTGGGAGCGCGTCGTCTCGCTCGAAGTCGAGTCGTTCGCCGGCGAAGCCGTCGAGCACGACATCCTGTTCCGCGTGCCGCGCAGCGTCACGGTCGAGACCGTGCCCGCGAAGCTGAAGCTCGACCCCGAACACTCGAAGACGCGCATCTTCGTCCGCCTGCGCGGCGACGGCACGACCGAGGACCGCTTCACACTGCGTGCACGGATCGGCGACGCGACGCCCGAGCTCCTGGAAGTCCAACCGCTGCCGGCGAGCGCGACCGAGTCCCTGCGGGTCGCCCTGGTCCGTGGCCCGGACGACACGACCGAGCGGTTCCTCGCCGACCTCGGCGTCGCCTACGAGGCGCTCGACGAGACCGAACTCGCGGTCGCCGATCTCTCCGAGTTCACGACGCTGCTGCTCGACATCCGCGCCTACCACCACCGGCCGGACCTCGCGAACCACCGCGACCGGATCTTCGCGTTCTACGAGAACGGGGGTCGCGTCGTCGCCTGCTACCACAAGCCGCGCGAGTGGAACGAGCGCCCGGGCAAGCCGTCGCTCGCGCCGCTCGAGCTCCACGTCGGCAACCAGCGCGTCAGCGAGGAGGATGCGGCGGTCGAGATCCTCGAGCCCGAGCATGCGCTGCTGACGAAGCCGTTCGGGATCGATGGCTCGTGCTTCGAGGGCTGGGTGCAGGAGCGCGGTCTCAACTTCCCCGACAAGTGGGACCCGGACTGGCGGCCGCTGCTGCGGATGCACGACACGGGCGAGAAGCCGCTCGACACGTCGTTGCTGGTGCTGCCGAGCGAGAGCGGCAAGGGCGAGTACGTCTACTGCTCGCTCGCGCTCTACCGCCAGATCCGCGCCGGCCACGCGGGCGCCGCGCGCCTGTTGATCAACCTGCTGACGCCGTGAAGCCCGACATCCTGATCCTCGGCGCGGGCCTCGCCGGCACGAGTCTCGCATGGCACCTCGCCGGACGAGCGCGCGTCCGGGTGCTCGAGCAGGGGCCGCAGCCGTGTGCCGAGGCTTCGGCGCAGAACGCCGGGATGATACGCCGACTCGTGCCGAGCGCGCGCGAACGGGCCTGGGCGTGCCGCACGCACGAGCGGCTCGCCGAGCGATTGCCCGACTGGGCCGACGCGGATCCGTTCCGCCGCACGGGTTCCTTGATCGCGCTCGGCGACGCCGACTCGAGCGAGGCGCATGCACTCGAGGCCGCGGCGATCGGGTTGCGCGAACGCGGGGTCGGCGTCGAACGTGTGGGCGGCGCGGAACTCGTGCGACACGCGCCGGCGTTCGCCGGTAGCGCCGTCGCGCACGGCTACTGGATCGAGGACGACGGCGTCTGCGATCCGCACGCGCTCGGCGCCGGCTTCGTCCGCGGGGCGCTCCGACGCGGTGTCCGCTTCGACTTCGACACCCGCGTGGACCGGATCCTCACGGTTGGCGATCGCGTGGTCGGCGTCGAGGCGGGTGGTGAGACGATCCACGCCGGACACGTCGTCGTCGCGACGGCCGCCTGGACGCCACGCCTCGTCGCGCCGCTGGGGATCGAGCGCCCGCTACTTCCGTTCGCGCGCCACCTGTTCTTCTCCGAACCGCACGCGCTCGCGACCCAGGAGCACCCGTGGTGCTGGATCGACGACGCCGGCGTCTACGTGCGACCGGAGACCGGCGCCTTCCTGTGTTCGCCGTGCGACGAGACGCTGGTCGAGGTCTCGCCCGGGCCGGGGTCGCGCCGTGCGGTCCAGCCGCTCGGTCGCGCGATCGCCCACGACAAGCTCGAGCGTTGGCTGCCGGCGTTGCGCGACCTGCGGTTGCACCAGGGCTGGGTCGGGATCCGCACGTTCACGCCGAGCCGCGAGGCCCTGGTCGGTCCTGACCAGGATCTCGCCGGTCTGTTCTGGATGACGGCGTTCGGTGGCTTCGGCGTGAGCTGCGCGTTCGGTGCCGGCGAAACCGCGGCCGATCGCTTGACCGGGACCCGCGCGGAGCATCCGATCGACGAATGCTCCGCCGATGCCTGATCGCGCTCGCCTGCTGTGCGAGCATCCAAGCCCAGGAACTCTGGATGCCCGCCGTGTTCGGCGACCACATGGTGCTGCAGCGCGACGCCGCGCCGAAGCTGTTCGGCCGGACCAAACCGGGCGCGGTCGTCGTCGCGATCGGTTCGTGGGACGACGAGCGGCGCGAGGTGAAGGCCGACGCCGACGGTTCGTTCGCGATCACACTCGAGACCTCGGCCGAGCGTGGCCCGTTCGAGCTCGTGGTCGAGGCCGACGGCGCGAAGCGCACGTTCCGTGACGTCCTGCTCGGTGAGGTCTGGCTGTGCAGCGGTCAGTCGAACATGGAGTGGCCCATCCGCGCGACGAAGTCCGGGGTGGAGGGCGCGCGCGAGAACCTGGATCCGGACGTGCGCTGGTTCCACGTGCCGAACCGGCCGTCGTTCACACCGCGGGCCGACTGCGAAGGGGCGTGGCAGCCGAGCGAACCGGAGTCGATCGGCGACCGGAGCGCCGTCGCGTTCTGGTTCGCGCACGCACTGCGCGAGGAACTCGATGCGCCGATCGGACTGATCCAGTCCGACGTCGGCGGCACGCCGGCCGAGTCGTGGACGAGCGTCGCACGGCTGCGCGAGGTCGGTGGATTCGACCGGAAGCTCGCGCTCGTCGCCGAGGCCGAGGCGGCGGGCAACGAGCTGTCGACGCAGTTCCCGGCCGTGCTCTTCGGCGGGATGATCCAGCCGATCATCGGCTACCGATTCCGCGGCGCGATCTGGTACCAGGGCGAGAGCAACGTCGGTCGGGCGCGGCAGTACGCGCGGCTGTTCCCGGCGATGATCGGCGACTGGCGCGAGCGGCAGGGACGCGAGTTCCCGTTCTACTTCGTGCAGATCGCGCCGTTCGCCTATCGCGAGGACCGCGGCGAGGCGGCTGAGTTGCGGGAGGCGCAGTTCCTGACGATGCGCAACATGCCGAACACGGGCATGGTCGTGACCGCCGACATCGGCGACTCGGCCGACATCCATCCGAAGGACAAGCGCACCGTCGGCGAACGGCTCGCCCGCTGGGCCCTCGCCCACGACTACGAGGTCGAAGTCGAGTTCAGCGGACCGGTCTACTCGGGTAGCCGGGTCGAGGGCGGCCGGATCCGGGTGTTCTTCGACCATGCGGACGGCCTCACGTTCGGTGACCGGGGGCCGGCGTGCCTCACGGTCGCCGGGTCGGACCGGAAGTTCGTCCCTGCCCAGGCGAAGGTCGAGGACGGTTCGATCCTGGTGTGGAGCGACGAAGTCGAGGCTCCCGTCGCCGTGCGGATGGCGTGGGGGGCGGCCGACGAACCGACACTTCGGAACGGTGCGGATCTGCCCGCCTCGCCATTTCGGACCGATGATTGGCCCCTGGTCAGCCAGGGGTAGCGCGGTCGGAACCGCGCGGTGGTAGGATCACGCGGCACGTATCCCTTCTGACTCCTATCCGAAATGAAACGACCCACTGCGATGCTGCTCGCAGCGAGCCTCGGCTTCGTGACGGCTGGCCTGACCGCCCAGGTTGGCGGCAAGGTGCCGGACGCGAACTTCGAGAGCTTCGGCAACACCGAAGCGACCTCGCTCGCGGACTTCGAAGGCCGCTTGATCCTCCTCGAGGCCTTCGCCTACTGGTGAGGCCCCTGCAAGAGCTCGGTCGCGCACCTCAACGAACTCCATGACGAGTTCGAGAAGGACGGCCTGAGCATCGTCGGCGTGACCGGCGAGCCTGTAGACAAGACGGTTCCTTGGGTCGAAGAGACGGGCATGAAGTACGCCTTCGGGTATCTCTCGAAGGGCGACATGAGCTCGTTCATGAAGGACCTCGGCATGTCGGGCTACCCGAGTGCCGTCCTCGTCGACCCGAAGGGCGAGATCGTTTGGGCTGGGCACCCGTCCAGCGTGAACGGCAGCCTGATCAAGAAACACATCGCGGGTGCGAGCACCGGGCCAGTGGGTCCTGCCGCGATCGCGAAGAACTGGCCGGAGGAAGCCAAGGCGGTTCGCAAGGCCTTCCTCGACGGCAAGTACGGCAAGGCTCTCGAAGAGGCGCAGAAGCTCGGGCAGGACTCATCGGTCCTGGCCGACGTCGAACGCGTCATCGGGCAGCAGGCCGCGCGCATCAAGTCCTGCCACGAGCAGGGCGACTACCTCGGGTTCTCCGACATGATGCGCGATGCGAAGAAGATGCTCTCGGGCACTCCGCAGTTCGAGGAACTCGAGAAGATCGAGGGCGAGCTGAAGAGCGACCGCGATGCGAAGGCCGTGATGTCGGCCCAGAAGAAGCTGCAGAAGCTCGCCGAGCAGATCCGCGAAGCGCGCAAGGCCAAGGACGTCGCCAAGGCCGAGCGGTTCGTGCGTCAGCTCGTCGAGAAGCACCCCGGCACCTACGTCGAAGCTTCCGGCAAGAAGCTGCTCGACAGCGCCGAGAAGAAGCGCGCCGGGATGGACCGCTGAACCTCGCGCCGGCGCGGCGGCTCAGTCGCCGCGCCGGACCGATTCGAGGTAGCGGCACAGCACGTGCCACTGCATGTGCAGGTCGTGACCGATGTCGCCGACCGGCTGCTTGAAGAAGCAGGCGAGGTGCCCCATCGGGCCCGCTTCGCCGCGCCGCGCCGCGAGGTCGGCGAGTCGCACCATGTCGAGGACGAGCGGTGCGGCGAGGATCGCGTCGCAGCCGTGCCAGGTGAACTGCATCGACATCCGGTAGTCGAGGAAGCCCTGGAAGTGAACGAAGTCCCACGCGGTCTTGAGGTCGCCGAGTGAGGGGACGTAGTCGATGCCGACGTGGGTGTGCAGCGGGTAGCCGAGGATCTGCGCGAGCAGCGCGTCCTTGGTCGCGACCTTGGACTGCTTGTTCTCCGCGTCGGACAGCACCGCGCCGTCGCGGTCGCCGAGCATGTTGTAGCCCTGCCACGAGAGCACGCGCAGGTTGCGGTACTTGAACATCGGGGCGAGCGCCGACTTGACGAGCGTCTCACCGGTCTTGCCGTCGGCGCCCATGTAGGGCGTGCCGTTGGCCGCGAAGCACTCGGTCACGCCGGGCACCAACGCCGCGTTCGACGGCGTGAAGTGGATGAACGGTAGTCCGAGCTCGGCGGCAGCGAGGGCGTAGATCGTCGATGACCGCACGGCGGTGCGCCGGTCCGCGTCGATCGCGGCGGTGAGCTTCGCGTGGGAGCGGTGCGCGCCGGTCAGGCGCAGCTTCGGCTCGGTCGACGACAGGTTCACGCAGACGCAGCGGGTCAGCCGCTTGCGCTTCATGAACGCGCGGATGTCGCGCTTCGTCCGATCGAGCTCGGCGCGCAGCGTCTTGACCTTCGGTGCGTCGTTGCCGACGAGTCGCTGGATCGTGCGGCCGGCGTTGACGAGCGAGCCGCGCGCGATGTCGGCGTCGACCTTGGTGATCGCCGACTTGACCTTCTCGAGGAGTGGGTAGGGGATCGTTCCTGTCTGCTGCTGGATCTCACGCGCCGAGTCGAGCAGCGTTCCGCGTCGCACCTCGTGACCGCCGAACACGAGCTTCTCGAGCCCGGCGAGCGGGATGCCGTCGCAGAGTTCCGTCTCGGTCAGCAGCCCTTGCGGGCTCGTCAGTCCGCGCGCGATCGCGTGTGCGCCGACGATCATCGTGGTGGCGAGTCCACCGCGTGCACCGAAGATCCAGACACCGAGCCGACCGGTCGGTGATTCGTGCTTGGCTGCCAAGTTCGTGGAAGAAGGGTCCAGTCCGCGGGGCGAGGGGCCAGGACACTATGGGGATCGACCGGGCGAGGCAACCCGAGAGCGGGAGCGCGCTTCCTTCGGGCGCGAGAACGCCCAATACTGCGGCCGATGCGTCGTCTCGCCTGGCCCCTGGTCGTCCTGCTGCTCGTCGTGCTGGGCCTGTTCCCGTTCCTCGGGAAGGGCACCAGCGAGCTGCCGGTCTACACGGAGGCCGGGGCTCGCATGCTCGCGCAGGAGGAGATCTACCGGCCCGCCGACGAGAAGCCGTTCTCGTACCCGCCGTTCTTCGCGGTGGCGTTCGTGCCGTTCGCGTTGCTGCCGCAGACGCAGGACGTGCAGCGCGCGGTCTGGTACTTCGCCAACGTCGGCGCCCTGATCGCGACCCTCGCGATGCTCTGGTCGATCGTGAAGCCGGCCCTGCGCGAGCGCCGCCAACGCGTCTGGTTCTGGGTCGGTCTCACCGCGTTGACCGCGCGGCACGTGCTCGCCGTGTTCCAGAACCAGAGCCACGATCTGCTCGTCGGCCTGGCGATCACCCTGGCGGCGTTCGCGTGGGGCCGCGCGCGCGGGATGTGGGCCGGCTGGTGGGCGGGGCTGGCCGGCGCGTGCAAGGCGACGCCGTTGTTGTTCGGACTCCCGTTCGTCGCCCAGCGTCGATGGCGCGCCGTCGTCGGGATCGGCCTCGGGTTCGCGATCTGTTCCCTCGTGCCTGACGTGCTGTTCCCGCGCACCGACGGCCGCCTCTGGCTCGTCGCGTGGTTCGAGATCATGGTCTCGGGGATCGGCCTCGGCGACTCCGCACAACGCGCTGGCGTCTGGCACCCCGCGAGCATCCTCAACCAGTCGCTGTCGGGAACGATCTACCGGTTGACGACGCACGTCGAACCCGAGCTCCGCGTGCTCGACATCGCCCCGATCCACCTCGGCGACGGCGCGCGCAAGACGGTCACGATGCTCGGACAGCTCGCCGTCGCGGCGCTGATCGGCTTCGTCTCACTGCGCCGCGTCGAGGCCGACGACGAACGGCGCCTACACCGCCTCGGCCTCGCCGGCTGCGTCGCGTGCGGCATGGTGCTGTTGTCGCCGATGAGCAGCAAGTCGCACTTCTGCGTCCTGCTCCTGCCGGTGGCCTACTGCCTCGTGCGCTGCATCGGTGGTCCGAAGGACCGGGTGCTCGCGGCGCTGCTGTGGGCCGTGTTCGCACTCGGGACGCTGACGACGAAGGGCGTGCTCGGGCGCTCGATGGGGGAACTGGCGTTGGCGTACGGTGCGGTGACGTGGGCGACGGTCGTGTTGTTGCTGGCGGCTGCGCACGGGGTGTTCTGGACGAGACGAGAGGACGGTTGACGTAGGGGTTGCGATCGGCCGGGCTCTCGAACGCTCGGGATCAAAGGCAAGACGCGGGGGCTCCCCCCGTTTGCCCCG
>JAGQQZ010000600.1 GCA_020425915.1 Planctomycetota bacterium
GATCCGGGGGTGTTCGCGTCGACCCAGACTTGGCGGTGGATCCCGAGCCAGGTCGACGATCGGGGCACGACGCGGCACGTCTCGGGGTTCTACGTTTGGCAGCGCGTCTCGGCCGCGACGAGCGGTCCGTTCCCGGTCACGGGCTACATCCCGCAGTTCGTGCTCTACGGCGCGAGCCAACGTGCCGACGGTGGATACATGCCGGACACGAACGACATCCGTCACGTCGTGCCCTCGGTCTCGTTCCCGTTCGTGACGGCGGATGCCTATCGGGCGTGCTCGACGTTCTCGGCGGCGGTGCCGCTCGATTCGGACGAGGTCTGCTTCGCGTTCACGTGGAACGGCGGCGAGCACCGCCTGCGCGACGGGGCGCAGGGATTCGTCGGCACGACCGACGAGGTGCCGTGGGTCGTGCCGACCGGCGGGTACGTCGACTCGGGTGGTTCGGTCGTCGTCGTCGACACCGTCGCCCAGAACGGTGACTACACGACGTTGTGGGCTTCGTACTTCTCGTCGGATCCGGTGATCAACGTCGGTTCCGACTTCGCGTTCGACCGCCGTTTTCCGCCGCCGGGTCCGTTGCCGTTCACGGGGCAGTGCGACAGCGCGGGGCTCAACGACCTCGCCTCCTCGACCGTCGAGTTCTACTTCGAGATGGAGGGCGGTCCGAGTCTGGCCGGGCACACCGCCTATCTGCTCTACAACGTCGTGGCGGCGCGGCCGGCGCCGACGACGCTGTTCGGGTTGACGTTCGAACTCAGCCTGGCGAATCCGTTCCTGGGCACCATGTACGGGTTCGGCATCGTCGAGACCCTCGATGCGCAGGGCCGTTCCTCGGTGTCGACGGTCAGCCTGAGCCCGGTCGGCCTCGGACTCCTCGACGTGTACCTAGGTGCGGAGTATCTGATCGTCGATCCCGGTGGCACCCAGTTCGTCGCGACTACTCAGGCGCACTGGTCGAAGGTGGGCTCATGACGCCGGTGGCGCAGTGGTTCGTCCTGCTCGCGGCGGCGGGCTTCGGAATCGTCTCCGTGTCTCACAGCGCCGACAATCGTGGTCCGATCGTTGGCGAGGAACGCGTCGAAGCGGTGGCCCGCAGCGAACGGATCGCGCCGCGAGTCGTGGGCGGTGAAGTTCGGACCGAGATCGCGGCTCGCGCAGAGGACCCGGCGTCACCAGGCTCGTTCGTCGCGATGCACGTCCCGCGTGCAACGGCGGGGATCGAGTGCCCGGACGGGACGTTCCTGCCGCCGCTCAACGGCGTGACGTGTGCGGATCCGATCCCACGCCTGCAGCGTGACCCGGCGATGGCGCCGATCGGTGCGATCGTCGGCAGATTCACCGACGACACGGGTGTCGACTGGTGGGTGACCGAGGACGGCTCGGCCTTCACGACGCGCTGGTCGTGGATCGAATCGGCCGGGGGGGAGCGTCGACGCGTCGTGCGGCTCGATCAGGCGGACCGGCTGGGCAACGAGTTCGCCGTTCCTCGGCGCTGAGCCACAGAAGGAAGCGCAGGCGGGAACCTGCCTCAGTGGTACACCTGTGTATCACACCCTCCGAGACGGAACCCACCTGCTTCCCGTATACCTCGGCACCGCAGCGGGAAAATCGACGGGCCGCGGTGCGTCCCTGTCACCTCGCCAGCTTGCCGCCGATGATCGCGTTGATACCGGGCTCGTTGACGCCCGACCCGTGGACCCGGTAGTCGATGTCGGTCACGTTGTCGACCGTCAGGAAGCACTCGAAGTGCTCGTTGACCTCGTACCCACCGTTCACCATGACGGCGAGATAGCCCGGTGTGCCGTCCGGCGGGATGCGCGACGTGTCGCCGCGGTCGCCGGAATTGAGTCGACCGGCGTGCCCGGCCGCGATGAGTCGGCCACCCAACCAGTACGGTCGATCGGTCGGTTGCCAGCGCAGACCGACGGTGCCCGTCAGCGGCATGAGTCGCGAGACCGGCTCTTGGACCGGCGTGAGCGAGTTGGTCGGGAACGTGTCGGCTTCGCCGTCGACCCAGGCGAGCGTCCCTGTCGCCGTGAGTTCCTCGGTCATCCGCCACGAGGCTTCGGTCTCGAACCCGAACAGCCATCCGTCGGAGCCGTTCGTCGAGGCGGTGATGATCTCGCCCGTACCGGGCACCGTGCCGATCGGGCGCGACGTGATCGAGTCCGAGACATCGGTGTAGAACACCGCGGCGCCGAAACCGACCTCGGGACCGGCGAACCGAGTGCCGAGTTCGTAGGTGATGTAGTTCTCCGGACTCACCGTCAGGCTGCCGGTCGAGATCTGATCGGTGCGCGACGACTTCAGCGAACTCAGGTCGTTGAGGTTCGGCGCGCGGAACGCCTGCGAGGCGCCGCCGTAGACACTCAGCTCCTCGGTCACGCGGTAGTTCGCGCGCACGTTGAACGTCCCCTTGTCCCAGTGCCGTTCGGCGGAGATCGGGTTGCCTGCGCCGTCGTCCAGCGTGTCGATGTCGGCTTCGGCGTAGGTGTACCGGCCGCCGACGGTCACTTCGACGGAGTCCGAGACCGGCATCCGGTACTGCGCGTACGCACCGAACAGATCGTAGCGCGCGTTATCGCCGACCGGGCCCTGCGCGTCCATCGTGTTGCTGACGATCGTGCCGTTCGGGTCGATGCGGATGTCGCGACCGACCGAGTCGACGAAGTCGACGTAGTAGTCGACACCGTAGACGAGCGTGCCCGCTCCGAGTTCGCTCTCCATCGAGAGCACGAAGCCGAGGGTGTCGACCTCGGTCCGGTCGACTTCGTCGCGGATGTTCGCGCCCGCGGTGCGCTTGCGGACGAAGTCCTCGTCTGCTTCCTGGAACGACAGGGTCGCGGAGTAGCTCTCGATCACGCCGCCCAGGTCTTCGCCGCGGACGCGTGCATAGGTGAGCATGCGATCCTGGTCGTAGGTTCGCGCGAGGTCGGGGCTTCCGAGCGATGTGCCGTGCCACGGTTCGAAGTAGATCGTGCGGTGCGAGCGCCAGATGTCGTCCTGCCGGACGCGCTGGTGCGCGAACGTGAACGTCGTCGATTCGCTCAGCGCCGAGTCGAACCGCAGGTCGTAGTCGAACTCGTCGTAGCCGGTCTTCGGCATCCGGCCGACCTCCGAATCGCGGATGTCGCCGAAGTCGCGGTACGTCAGTCCGACGCGGAGACCCCAGGATCCGCCGCGGCCGACCGATGCTTCGACGTTCCCCGTGTGCGAGATGCTGTTGGTGTCGAGCCGGTAGAATGCGCTGCCGTGATGGAAGATCTCACCGGATTCCTGGCCGGCGAAGTCCGACGAGCGCGTCATCACGTTGACCGTGCCACCGATCGCGTCCGAGCCGTACAGCACCGAACCCTGGCTCTTGATGATCTCGATCCGATCGATCGAGAACGCGTCGATCGTGTTCCAGTACTGGACCGGTCCGCCGCGGAACGTCGAGTTGTTGAGCCGGATGCCGTCGATCAGCAGCAGGTTCTGTCGGCCGGTGAATCCGCGGATGTACGGTGAGCCGTGACCGTGTGCGGTCTTCTGGATCATGACCCCCGGCGTGTAGCGCAGCGCTTCGGGTAGCGTCCGCGAACCGCGCTCGAGCATCGTCGTCTGGTCGAGAGTCTGGAACGTGTAGGGCGTGTGAAGGGCCTGTTCGCGGAACCCCGACGCGGTGACGACGATGCGGTCCTGGCCGTCGTCGGTGTCCGCGACGTCCTGGCCGCGGGTCGGCTCGGGATCCTGAGGAGTCGGTGCTTGCGCGAGGATCCCGGACGAAGCGCAGAGCGCGAGGAACGACGCGGGTAGCGTGGGTGTGTGCACGGGTCTGATTCCTTGGGGGGACGGCGCGCGGCGAGCGCGGCCGAGGGCGGCGAGTTGCGCACTCAACGGCCCTTGCCGAGGGTGGTTCAGGGACTCGCGGTTTTTCTTCGCGGCGCGCCATTCGCCGACCCGAGGCGTCGATTCGCAGGGCCAGCGATCCTCCGACGCGCGTCGATGGGCTCGCTCAGAACTCGACCTGCGCCTCGTCGACGCCGATCGCGGCGCGCACGGACAAACGCAGCCTACCGCGGTCGTCGGCGCCGATCACGCGGACGATGACCTCTTGGTCCTGTTCGAACTCCTCGCGCGATGCCTTCCCACCCCGCTGGTTCTCGCGCAGCTCCTCGTTCGGCACGAGTCCCTCGGTGACGTCGTTGATCCGGACGAACACGCCGAACTCCTTCACCCCCGTGACGCGGCCCGAGTAGTACTTGCCGCGTTCGACGATGCCGACGGACTTGCCGACGAGGCGCTGAGCCTTCTGCGCAGTCGCCTGGTCGGCGGCGTAGATGTGGACGATGCCGTCGTCCCCGACCGTGACGCGGGCGCCGGTGTCGGACTGGATGCCGCGGATGTTCGTGCCGCGCGGACCGACGAGGGTCGCGATCGAATCGGGCATGATCGCGGAGCGGAGAACCCGCGGCGCGTACTTCGGCGCTTCGGCGGACGGCGCGTCGATCGTCTTGGCCATCTCGCCGAGGATGTGTTCGATCCCGGCGACCGCCTGGTCGAGCGCGCGGCTCAGGACGTCGAAGTCGAGTCCGCCGATCTTGTTGTCGAGCTGCAGCGCCGTGATGCCCTCGCGCGTGCCGACGACCTTGAAGTCCATGTCGCCGAGATGGTCTTCGTCGCCGAGGATGTCGGAGAGGATCGCGACCCGTTCCGCGTCGGCGACGAGTCCCATCGCGATGCCCGCGACCGGGCGCGTGAGCGGCACGCCGGCGTGGAGCATGGCGAGACAGCCGCCGCACACCGTTGCCATCGATGACGAGCCGTTGCTCTCCGAGATTTCGGACTCGATCCGGAGCGTGTAGGGATAGTCGGCGAAGTCCGGGACGACTGCCGCGAGGCCGCGGCGCGCGAGGTTGCCGTGGCCGATTTCGCGGCGTCCGGGGCCGCGCAGCGGGCGACACTCGCCGACGCTGTACGGCGGGAAGTTGTAGTGCAGCATGAAGTGCTCACGCCGTTCGCCCCCGAGCTCGAACACGCGCAGCCCGTCGTCGTCGGTGCCGAGCGTGCAGGTCACGAGTGCCTGCGTCTCGCCCCGCGTGAAGATCGCCGAGCCGTGCGCGCGCGGCAGCCAGCCGATCTCGCTCCAGATCGGGCGGATGTCGGTCGGCCCGCGGCCGTCGATCCGCGCACCCTCGGCGAGGATGCGTTCGCGTACGAGCTTGCTGTGGTGCTTGCCGAACGCTTCTCGGAAGTCGTCGCGCATTCCCTCGTCCTCGATCGACGCGATCAGCGTCTGCCGGGCTTGGTCGAGCGCCTGATGGCGTTCGGCCTTGCCGGCGATCGTGACCGCTTGCTCGATCGCGCGGATCACTTCGGCGGGGAGTTCGGGGAGCGTCGGCGCGGCTTCGACCGAGACCTTGGGCTTGCCGGCAACCTCGCGCAACTTGTCGGCAGTTCGCTTGACCTTGTCGAGCCAGACGAGTGCCTGCTCGAGTGCCTCGCGGCACCGCGTCGGTGGTGCCTCCTTGGCTTCGCCCTCGACCATGACGAGACCGTCGGGGCCTGCGCTGACGACGAATTCGAGTTCGGCGCGCGCGCGCGCGAGTTGGGTCGGGAACGGCGTCCACCGGCCGTTCTCGCGGACGATCCGCAATCCGGCGACGGGGCCGGCCGCCGGCGCCTCGCTGATGTGGAGCGCCATGCACGCGCCGAGCAGGGCGAGTGACGTGAGGTCGGCTGCCGGGTCGGCCGACATCACCTGCACCTGGACCTGGACTTCGCGGGTGTATTCCTTCGGGAACAGCGAGCGGATCGTCCGGTCGATGAGTCGGCAGATCAGCACCTCCTGGTCGGTGATCCGGCCCTCGCGGCGCATGACGTTGCCCGGGATCATCCCGGCCGCGGCGAACTTCTCGCGGTATTCCACCGTCAGCGGGAAGAAGTCGAGTCCGCGGTCGGCCGAGCTCGCGACGACGGTCGCCAGGATGACGTTGTCACCCGAGCGGACGACGACGGCGCCCGAGGCCTGGCGCGCGATTCGACCGGTCTCGAAGGTGACCTTGGATCCCGCGAGTTCGAGGGTTTCGATCGTCGGCTGCATGCAGCCAAGCTACTCGGGCACGGGCGCCCGGAGCAACGAACGCGTCCGCTACTGGAAGCAGGCCGGCGGTCGGCGAAGCCGGTCGAGGTGCCGCGACAGCTGCTGGAACAGCCGCTTGCGGCTGCGCATGATCCGGATCGCGACCGTTCCGGTCGGGATGCCGAGGGTCTTCGCCGCGAAGTCGTAGGGGTGACCCTGACGGACGCAGAGGTCGAACACGGCGCGGTAGTTCTCGGGCAGCTCGTCGACCGCGGTGGCGAACGCTTCCATGAACTCCTGTTCCTCGAGGTCGCGGTTCTGGTGCGGCTCCGCGACCGACTCGAGGATGTCCCCTTCGGATTCGTGCACCGCGAGGCTGCTGACGGCGCGCGGGCTGCGGCGCCGGGTCCGCAGCATCGACAGCGCCTGGTTGCGGGCGATCTCGAACAGCCACGCCCGGAAGTTGGTGCCCGGGGCGTAGAGGTGGCTCTTCAAGAACACCTTCGCGAACACCTCTTGCGTGGTGTCTTGCGCGAGGTGCTCGTCGCGCAGGAGACCGCGGACGAAGTTGTGGATCCGCTTGCCGTAGCGGCGTTGGAGCTCCCCGAGGCCGGCCTGTGCTTCGCCGCCCTCGACGAGCGCCATCGCCTCGTCGTCGGTCAGGAGCGTCAGGTCTTGTTCGGTGGGGTGCATGGTGGCGGCGGGGATGCAACTGGTGTGCCGGTGCGGGTCGGAAACGTTAGCGTGTCGGAAGGCGTGTGTGTGGGTGGGTTTGAGGTGGTGGGGTGAGTGGCGGGGGGCGTTGTGTGCCGCCGGGGGGAGGCGATGGTGCCGTACGGAGTAGGCAGTGTGGGTGCGTTGGACCGAATGGGTTCGGGTTCGGGTGCGGGAGCTCGTGAGCGCTCGGGCTCGGAAGCGGAGCGAGGCGTCAGCCTCGCCCGCCCCCTTCGCCGTCGCGTCGGTCGCCCTGCGGGCGAGCGACCGACGCGACGGCGAAGGGGGCGGACGAGGC
>JAGQQZ010000601.1 GCA_020425915.1 Planctomycetota bacterium
CCCCCACGTCTTGCCTTCGATCCCGAGCGCTCGCGAGCCGCGCACACCGACAGCCAGCGTGCACGACCCGCCGCGCACGACCCGCTCAGAACGAGCCGATCTCGATCTCGAGCGCGTCGCTCGCCGACAGCGGGATCGGGAACGGCAGACCGAAGTCGACCTGCATGACCTGCGCCCACAGCTTGATGCCGAACTGACCCGGTGCCGGGGTGAACAGCGCGCGCACGCCTTCACCGTTCTGATCCGCGTTGATCGTCGAACCGATGAAGTTGTTCGCGACCCAGAGCGTCAGGCACGGCGGCACGGCGCCGGGCAGCGCGAGTGACACGTCGATGCCGCCGCCGGGGTTGAAGCCGACGAGCTGGAAGTAGGCCGCGTTCGGGATCAGGCCCGAGGCGTGCAGCTCGAGGTTCGCGTTGCCCGTGTAGGGAACCCCCGACAGCGCGATCCGCGGCGTGCCACCCGACGCGTTCTGGGTCGGATGGCCGAAGCTCTCGCAGTAGCCGTTGATGAACATGCTGTCGGCGTAGAACGGCGAGGCCGCGCGCCCGATGTCTCCTTGCCGACGGTGGCCGACCATCACGCCGCCGTACGTCGCGCCGCCGGCGAGTGCGCCCGACATCACGGTGCCGTCCATCTGGAACGGTGTGCCGCCGATCCGGACTTCGATCGTCGACTCCGACGCTTCGAGTCGGACGCGCTGCCAGCCGGATGGCGCGGACATCGACGCGAGCACCGTCGCGCCCGAACCGTTGGCGTAGTCGACCAGCGACAACGTCGCCGCGGTGTCGTCGACGACGAAGGTGAGCCCCGCGCCGGTGACGTCGGCAGAGTCGTTGAACGATCCGGTCCAGACCGGGGACGGCAGGTTGAAGTAGGTGCCGGCCGTGCCGCCGAACCCGAGGTGCCAGTACTCCCCGGAACCCGCGTTCGTCAGCGCGGTCTCGAAGTAGACGTAGCACTCGACGACGACCGCGGCCGAGGACACGGTCTCGAGCCAGGTGTTGTTGCCGATGCCGCTACCGGCGGCCGCGTCGCCGAATCGCAGGATGGTCGCGCCGGTCGTCGTGCCGTCGACCGGCGATGGCGTGACGATGCCTGCGCTCGCGTAGTCGAAGACCTCCGGGTCCGTGAACGTCCCGCTCCATTTCGGCAGCGCGTCGCCGTGCACCAGACCGATCGTCTCGGCGTCGGAGAAGTACAGCGACTGGTTGACGTTGAACACCGGATCGTTCGACGCGCCGGGCGTCATGATCCGGAGGTGGAAGTCACGACCGTTGTCGTCCGTGTCGTAGCCGTCGCGCTTGCGCGACCATGAGTGCAGCACGGCCGGATGGCGCGGGTTCCAGTTGTCGCCGATGATCCCCGGGCCCTCGATCTGCGACGGGTCCGGCGTGTAGGCCGGCGTGACGAACGGGGACTGCAAGCGGAAGGCCTCGTACGACACCGCGTCGACGACGTCACCGACCGCGTTGCGCAGGATGATGCTGTCGATCGTTCCGCTGTTGTTGAAGCCGGAGTTCTCGAGCAATTCGCCCGAGGCGATCGTCGGCGCGTAGTCCGGCGAGGTCAGCGCCGCGTTGGTGGCGTTCGGGTTCGCGATCAGGAAGTAGTCACCGGCAGCGAGGATCGTTCCGGTCGGGATCACGAAGTCGTTGTTGGTCGACGTCGGGAATCCGTCGTCTTCACCGTCGATGACCCAGTCGCCGATGTCGACCGCCGACGAACCGGCGTTGTAGAGCTCGATGAACTCGTCCGCGTCGGTGCTGCGATGGTCGTAGAGGAACTCATTGATGACGACTCGGCAGTCTCCGCCGCCCTGTGGCGCGAGTGCGAGTACGAGTGCGATCGAGAACATTGGTTCGAAACCCCTCTCTCTGTCCAGTTGGTTGGGAGTGTTGGAAGTGCGGATCGAACCGGACCACCGCAGAGCTCTTTCGCTGCGAAAGATGAAACGATCGCAAAGGAGCGTCGGAGGACGGTGCGCTTGTTCTGGTCAGCCGTAATCCGGGCGTTCGGGTAGCTCGTAGCGAATCACCGAGATCCGGCTACGATCCGGGGATGCGGTCGCGAGAGACCGCGCGCACTTCCCCGCACCCGAATTCGATGCAGCACCCAGTTTCCATCCTCTTCGCGCTCGCACTCGCCAGCGGCATGACCGCGTCCGGGGCTTCGGCCCAGTTCCAGCTTCAGCTCAACGACTGCGCCGGTCGCAAGCCCGGCAGCGTCCTCGTGTTCCCGGTCCATCGCTCCGGCGGCGCGTGGTTGACGATCCTGAACGTCTCGAACACCTCGACGTTGCCGGACACGCCGACCAGCTTCGGCGGCAGCACCAACGCGCACTTCGAATACGTCAACGTCCAGCCGAACCCGACCGCGGCCAGCAACCCGCTCGCGCACTTCATGCCGTCCGGTTGCACGATCTTCGATCGCGTCGAGTTCCTGACGCCGGCCGACCACATCAGTGTGCTGACGCGTTGTCACAACGCGTTCGGTGGCACGGGGCAGGAAGGTTACGTCGTCGTGTCCGCGGAGGACCCGGCCCAGTCGATGGGCGCTGCCTGGCACCACAACTACCTCATCGGTAGCGAGGTCGTGCTGTCCGGTAGCGGCGTCACCTACATGCTGAATGCGTATTCGATCCGTGGACGCTGCGCCGAGAACGTCGACATCATCGACATCGGAGACACCGGCACGGGCACCGGCGCCCCGGCTGGTCCGGTGATACAGATCGATCTCTGCCACCATGCGATTCTCGCGGCGGGCACGTTCCCGTACACGCTGCTGTTCGACGGCCTCCACTACGACCCGCTGCCCGACGCCCTGATGGGCGACTTCATCGGTGTCGGCGGTTCGCAGCTCGCGCTGATCAACTTCACCGGCGGGCCGATGATCGAGAACACCTTGTTCTTCGAGGTCTACAACGACAACGAGCTGCCGCTGTCGGCGACGCTTCGATTCCGCTGCTGGTTCGACCAGCCACTGAACCGGGTCAGCCCGCTGTTCCTCGAGGCGAACCTCGAGAACTTCCCGAACGACCCGCAGGAACTCGACATCACCTGCGACGGCACCGGGGACATCGAGACCGGTTGGTACAAGATCCGCAGCACGGGCACCTGGTTCTCCGGAGGTCAGCAGCACAGCCAGGACGGTGCGATCCTCGGATCGGTCGTCGCGGGCCACTCGTCGGTGCGTGGCGCGCACCTGCTGTGGGAGCACGGTGTGCAGTTCAACGGCGCGTTCCGCACGCCGTAGAACCCGACGAGTCGTACGTCGACCCTGCAGGAGAACGAGGCCCGAACGGGCCTCGTTCCACGTACGGACGCTCCGAACTCAGCGACCGATGCGCGTATCCGCGCTCACCGACGTCGTGATCCCGAGCGCGTTCGCGCCGAGGTCGATCGCCAGCGCCTGGTGGTAGAGCGACCGCCCGAGCCACCACGGGTCGCTCGGCATGTCGAGCGAGTAGAGCGCCGAGCCGTTGGTCGCGGCGACGGGGATCGTCGCGAACGGATCGAACACGTCGAACGTGCACGACGGCATCCCGATGACCGAGAGGTCGACCAGTGGCGTCTGCTTGAACGATCCGAGCGCGACCCAACCGTTGGTCGCGGCGAGCGGCAGGTTCGAGACTGCGAGTTCGAGCGTGCTGCCGAGTACCGGCATCGCACTCGGCACGGCGTCCAGCCGCGGCGTTCCGTTCGAGCCGGCGCAGCCGAGACCGTAGTTGGTGACGAGCGCAGGCAGCGCGGCCTGTCCGTTCCAGAACTCCTCGGCGAGCGCGTGAGCGTCTTCACCGATGGACTGACCCATCTTCCGACCCGGGATGTCGTCGCCCGGCGGGTGGATGCCGCCCCAGATCCGTGACAGCGAGCACTGGTCGGAGGCGTCGTAGTAGGTCGCCCACTGCAGCGTGACGTCCACGCTCGGACCGTCCTCGAACACGAGGAACTCGTTCTGCGGACAGAAGAACTCGCCCATCCCGCCCGGGAAGTACGGCGAGCCCGTGAGTCGATCCATGACGACCGCGGCGGCGCGGCTGAACGTGCTGTGTCCCGACACGTAGCCGGCGAACGGCGGCGTCACGAACGAGGGACGCTGGTACGGCCACCAGTTCTCTGCGAGGATCCAGCCGACACCGGCGACGTCGGTCGCAGGATCCGAGATCGCACTCGGTCCGCGCCAAGCGTTGACCGCGATCTTGCCGACATGGAGCGCCAAGTGTGCGTGCCGTTGACCCGGCTGCGCCGACGCGAGCGTGACCGTCTCGATCAGTCCCGGGTAGAGGCGAATCCCGTCGGGGTCGTAGTTCGAGGCCAACATGTCGCTCGACTGACCTTGGTCCGCCATGTAGCGGATCGCGCTGATCGGGCGGAGGTAGTCGTACCAGCCCTTGACGCCCCACGCCGAGATCGCCGAGTCGTGCATCGCACCACCCATCGCGAGGTAGCACTTCACGTCCCATTCGAGGTCGCCGAGCACGGGACCCGTCCCGCCGAGTTGCTTGACGGTCTGCGGGTGGTCGGACACGTAGTTGAGGATCGTGAACCAGTGCCCGGGAGGTGTCTCGGAAGCGGGGCCGTCGGCCCAGAACTCGGCGAGGATGCGGGCGTAGTCGCCGCGCGGGACGATCTGCGGCGTGTACGGCTGTCCGGTCACCGGGTTGAGCGCGTGACCCGTGCCGGAGTCACCACCGTTCGTGAAGTCGTAGAACTGGTCGTAGTCCGCGATCGTGTTCGGCAGCGTGGCGCTGCCGATCGATGCCGGCGATGCGTCGATCATGACGCCGTCCGCCGGGTCCAGGTGCGAGGACCAGACGGACACGACTTCGAATCCCCACTTGTAGTCGTCGCCCGTGGCCGTGCCGATGTACGGTGGCGCACCCGGGTCGTGGAAGACCCAGTAGTCGAACCCGTCGCGTTCGTAGACCGAGAGGTCGTGCTGCGAGAGTGCGAAGCCCGTCACCTGACCCCACTCCGGGCCGAGGAACTCGGGATAGCCCCACGGAATCGGATTGCCCGACTGGTCGACGAAGAACAACAGCGACAGCGGCTGCCAGCGGTTCGGATCGGTGATCAGCGGATTGCCCGGGAAGTCCGGCACCAACGCTTGATTCGCTGGCAAGTAGTGCAGGTTGGCGTATCCCCCGGCTTCGTTCGAATGGTCCGCCGCGCCGTGCGCGAGGATCGCCTGGGCGATCCGGTAACCGATCCCGGCCGGCGTGTTCCCGGTCGGCGCGGGGCCGGTGGTCGCGTAGCCGAACGACTGCATGAGCGCGTCGTACTGGGGCGCCATCGTCGCCGAACCCGGCGAGCCATCGAATCGCGCGTGGAGGATGTTCCAGCACGCGTAGCTGATCGCCTCGTGTCGCCACGTGTCGACCGACGGATCCGTCGTCGCGTGGTCCTCGTCGAAGATCACGGTCTGCGCGATCGGGTCGTAGGTCGCCCACGCATCCCACATCGCGACGGACACGTGGTAGAGGTTGCGGGCGTGCACCGTCGGTCGCGCGAAGTCGAGTCGGATCGAGTCGAGCAGGAGTTCGTTCCACTGGCGCGCGATCGAGTGCTGCGCCGGGAGCGATGCGACCGCGAGCGTCGCGAGGAGGACGGAACGGGTGAGGAATCCGAAGGAGTGTGGGCCGGTCATTGACGAGTGCGGGCTTGGCGGGCCGTCAAGATACCTGGCTCCGGGGGATCGACAAGGCGATCGACGTGTCCGCGCATCACGCTTGCGGTCCGACGTGGGTGGACGGACGGGCCGGCTTTTCTCGGTAAGCCGCCAGATTTCTCGTCCAAGACGGTGAGGCCCGACCCTGTTGGAGTTGTCGGGCCGCCCTCATGGCGGTTCGAAGGCGCCGATGAGTTCATGGATCGAGATCGTCAAGACGGCATACGTGTGGCACGAGGTGGTGCGAGCCATCGACGTCTCGGTCCGAGTCGGCACGGGAAGGGAAGCGTCACGACGATTCGCGCTTTCCCCGGAGGGAGGATGAGTCGATCGCGCCGGGCGGGCTCGCCGAGGAGACGAGCCTGCTGGGCGTGCGCGGACTCGGCGAGACCTGCGCAGCGCGGCGCGAGCGCCCGGCGCGGGTCTCGCCGCCGCATTTTCGCGGGCGCCGGACTCCTGGCCCGCGCTAGTTCCGGCGCCGACGCTGGAACGACCTGACGCGAGCCGCCAACGAGGCGACGGCGCGACCGGCCGCGGAGACACCGATCCACACCGAGCCGAGATCCTCGTCACGTACGTCCAGGCATCGTGAGACGTGCGGCGCGAGCGGTTCGAGGTCTTGGGCGACCCGACGCCACAGGTTTGCGAGTTCCCGTTCCATCCGAGCCGTCGACGCATCCCGAGTCAGGTCGCCCGAACGCTCGATGCGCGCGACGTACTCGTGTGTCGCCTGTAGCGCGGCGTGCAAGCGCTGCAACGTCTCGTCGGACGCTCCGTCGATCGCGGATGCTTCGTCGAGGATCGACTCGAGTGGTCGTAGCACCTCACGAGTGAAGATGTCGATGTTCACGTGGCGCCTCCTCCCCTCGTCTCGGTGGGGCTGCGGGATCCTGCGGAGAACAGGCGGGGGCCTCAGCATCACGGACGTGGTTCAGGTCGTGTGAAGACGGAGGCGAGACGGTCGCGCGCGGTGTGACCGGGCGGATCGAGTCGGGTGCGTCGAGAAACGCTATGATCCGCGCAGGAGGAAGTTCGCATGCGCTCGTCAACTCTCGTCGGGGTCTTCCTGACGCTCGCCTCGGTCTCGCTGGGTCAAGTCGGTCCGCGGTCTCCGCAACGCGTCGACGCAACGTCGCTCGGGTCGGCGAAGCGGCCTTCGATCGCCTGCGACGACGACCGTGTCGTCGTCGCCTACACGGACGGCTATCCGGGTGGAACCGAGACGGTCTGGGTCGTGACGTCCGACGGGCGCGGGGTCGACTGGTCCGCTCCGGTGCGCGTGGACAGCGGCCCGATCGGCGTCGACAAGCGAACGCAGGCGGATTCCTGCGCCGTGTTCGGGTCGACGGTCCTCGTCGCCTGGGCGGACGAGCGATTCGGAGGCGTCGAGGTCGCGGTGGGGCGATCGACCGACGGTGGATCGTCGTTCGCTGCGGAGGTCGTCCTCGACAAGGGCTACAGCGTCGGCAACGGCTACGTCACGACCTTCCGCATGGAGGTAGCGAACTCCAACGACGTGTACGTCCTGCTGACGGTACAGCCGCCGACCGGTGTCAACGACGAGCTGTACCTCGTGTCTTCGCACGACGGCGGCGCGACGTTCGGTCCCCCAGTTCAGGTCGCGACGGCCGGCGCGGACGTTCGCTTCGCCGACCTGGCCGTCGATCCGGTCGATCCATCGATCGTGCAAGTGGTCTGGGCGGACGATCGTGCCATTCCGCTCGATCACGAAGTCATGCACCGTCGGACGAGTGATGGCGGATCGACCTTCGGAGTCGAGCAGGCGCTTGGCATCACGGGCCCGGGAATGGGGGGCGTCGAGGAGGAGATCACGATCGCGACCGACGGGACCGCGGTCTGCGTCGCGTGGCTCGACGAGTTCTCGTCCCTCCGCGAGGAAGTGCGGGTGGCGTTCAGCTACGACCGGGGAGACAGCTTCTTCGCCGATGTCGGGATCGGCGGCTACACGCCCGGACTCGATGACGTCGACACGCTCGTGCTCGCCGAGTTCGGCTTCACCTACTACCTCGCATGGAACGACGACCGGACCGGGACCGAGTTGGCGTACGTCACGTCGACGTCAGACTTCGGCCAGACTTGGCGACCGGAGCAACTCGTGGGGGGCGATGGCGCCCGCGTCGTCGATTTCGCTGGTGACGCCGATCGCGGCGTCGTCGGACTGATCTCGACGGCTGCGCTCGCCGCACCCGACGAGCTCCAGCTCTCGTTCACGACCGACGGTGGAGCCTCGTGGTCGTCGCTCCCGATCAGCGATCGGCCCAAGTACGACGTGGGCGACGGCGCGCTCGTGTACGACTCGACCTACGACAACTTCATCGCTGCATGGTCGGCGAACACGGGTGACCTGCTGCCGCCGTTCTTCCTGACGGAGGATGTGTACGTCGGTGGTCGAAGGCCGCACGTCTGCGTCCCGGTCGGGTGGGACGACATCCACGATCCCTCCGAGCCGATCCTGCGCTTCGACCTGGAGAACTTCGGCGACGATGTCGCCGCGCTCGTCGCGTTCTCGTTCGCGAGTGGCCCGATCGCGACCGGCGAGGGGCGTCTGCTGGATCTCGGTCCAGGACTGCTCTCGTTCGGTGATCCGGCGTTCATCGCGCCCCTGTCCGCCGGGTCCGGCAGCACGGTGACGATCCCGAACGTCTTCGCGGTCGGCGGGACGCCACTCGGCGTCGTGGTCCACTACGGCGCGGTTGGATACTCGGCCGGTCCGACGATGTCGCGCTTGACCGATTCCGGCCGGATCACGCTCTGAACTCGATCAGTTGCCGGTCCGGCCCTCGACCGCGTTCGAGAACTCGAGGTTCAGCGGATTCGCGCCGATGTTGGCCACGACGCCCTGCATGACGAGCGGGATGCCGGGCATGCCGGAGATCGGCAGCGAGTAGGTCGCGGTCAACGCGCCGGGCATCCACGCCATCGGTTGCGCCGGGAAGTTCACCGAGCTGTACAGGTGGCACGGGATCCCGAGGATCCGGAGGTCGAGATCGAGGTTGCGGAATCCGATCAGCATCCACACCTGCGTGGTGTTGGCGGGGATGTTGTCGAGCATGAGGTCGAACGTGGTGCCGATCACCGGCAGGGAACTGAACGAGAGCTCGAGACCCGGCGTCGTGGTCGGACCGAGGTCCCAGACTTCGGGGACCGAGTGGGCGAAGAACTCGTACACGGTCGGGTTGCCGGAAGACGACGCGGGCAGCGCGGTCATGTCGACCTCGCCGGGATCGCCGGTCCCGCCACCCTGCGTGCAACCGACGATCCAGTTCCCCTGGCCGAACCCCAGCCCGACGTCGAGTGCACCCATGTCCTCGTAGACGACGGTCCAGCCGTTCGGGTTGGTCGCATGATTGGCGCCGAACAGTTGGATCTGGAACGTCAACGGAACCGAGCCCTGGAACTGCGCGACGCCGTTCCACGTGATCGTCGCGTAGTCGACGTTGTTGGTCGCGAACATGATCGTGCCGGTGGACGCCGGATTCGTGACGTCGAAGTCACCCCACGCCGGTGCGATCACGCCACCCGCTGCGCCGAAGAACTCGGTGCGCGTCGGCGACGCGTCCGACAGTCCGCCGACGATCAAGCGCCCGTTCGAGTCGACGGCGAGAGCGAACACCGG
>JAGQQZ010000602.1 GCA_020425915.1 Planctomycetota bacterium
ACCTGGCGGTAGGCCAGCGCCTGCTTGTAGAGGTCGTCGTAGAAGATCACCACGTGGCGGCCTTCGTCGCGGAACCGCTCGCCCATCGCGCAGCCGGCGTAGGGCGCGAGGTACTGCATCGCCGCCGGGGCCGAAGCCGGCGCGGAGACGATGATCGAGTACTGCAGCGCGCCCTCTTCATCGAGCTTCTTGACCAGCGCCTTCACGGTCGACTGCTTCTGGCCGACCGCGACGTAGATGCAGATCACCTGCTCGGGGTTGTTCGGATCGCCGCCGCCGGTGGTCTTCTGGTTCAGGATCGTGTCGACGCAGATCGCGGTCTTGCCGGTCGCGCGGTCGCCGATGATCAGCTCGCGCTGCCCACGGCCGATCGGGATCATCGAGTCGATCGCCTTGATGCCGGTCTGCAGCGGCTCGGTGACCGGTTGGCGCTCCGGCACCGACGGCGCGCGACCTTCGATCGGGCGCTGGTCGGCTTCGGTGACGTCGATCGGACCCTTGCCGTCGACCGGGTTGCCGAGCGCGTCGACGACGCGTCCGACCAACCCCATACCGGTCGGCACCGAGATGACGCGGCCCGTCGTCTTGACGGTGTCACCTTCCTTGATCTTGGTCTCGTCGCCGAGCAACACGGCGCCGACGTTGTCTTCTTCGAGGTTGAGCGCCACACCCGAGACGCCGCCCGGGAATTCGATGAGCTCGCTCATCATGCACTCGTCGAGTCCGTGAATGCGCGCGACGCCGTCGCCGACCTGCAGGACGCTGCCGACGTTCGACTTCTGCATCGAGCCCTCGAAGCCTTCGATTTCCTGCTTCAGGACGCTCGTCACTTCCGACGGTTTGAGATCCATGGTGCGTGTATGGGAGGGGTTGGAATTCTGGGGGTCAGCGGGCGGTCAGATGGCCCGCGTCATGAGCTTGCGTTCGAGCTCGTCGATCGCGGTCGCGACCGAGCTGTCGAACATCGTGTTGCCGACGCGCATGCGCACGCCACCGATCAGGTCGTCGTTGCGCTCGACGCGCAACAGGACCTTCTTGCCGGTGAGCTTGCCCGCGGTCGTCGCGAGCCGCTCGAGCGTCGCGGCGTCCAGGTCGTACGACGCCTCGACGACGCCCTCGACCTCGCCGCGAGCGGCGTGGAGCAGGTCGCGGAACGCGACGTTGACATCGAGCAGGACGCTCTCGCGGTGGCGCGAGAGCAACACGTCGATGAATCGGCGCACCGAATCCGGCGCGCCGGTGCCGAGCTTCTCGCACGCCTTGCGGCGCACGGACGACGGGATCTCGGGGTCCGTGACGGCGACCCGGGCTTCCGGATCGCGCAGGACTTCCGCGATCCCATCGAGCGTGTTCGCGATGGCATCGCGCGCGTCGGTCGGCACGGCCTCGAACAGCGCTTTGGCGTAGCGTGCGGAGATTCGCGACATGGGGACCTAGCTCGAAACGGTATCGAGGAACTCGTCGACGAGCTTCTGGTGCGCGCCGGGGTCGAGCTCACGCTTGAGGATCTGCCGCGCCGACGCCATCGCGAGCGTGACGACCTCGGTGCGGATCTCTTCGAGAGCCTTCTGCTTCGAGGCCTCGATGTCCTCGCGCACCTGCTGCAGTTGACGCTCGGCCTCGGCCTTCGCGTTCCGCAGCGCTTCTTCGCCTTGGCGTTCGGCGCGCGCGGTGGCCTCCTCGACCATCTTGCGCGCCTCGGCCCGGGCTTGCTCACGCTCCGCGCGGGCAGCCGCGACGGCCTCTTCCGCCTCACGCTTGGCCTGCTCGGCCGCGCTCGCCGCGTCGATGACGCGTTGGTCGCGTTCCGAGAGAGCACGCGTGATCGGGCCGAACACGAACTTCCACATGAACGGCAGCGCGCCGAGGAAGATCACCCAGGACCAGAACGCGGCCCCCGGAGCCCACGAGAACGGGTTGAAGCCGCCGCCTTCGGCGGCCAGCACCAGAGCGGCGAACATCAGGCGAACAGTGCGAGGACGCCGATGACGATGCCGAACAGCGCCGCGCCTTCGATGAGCGCCGCGAACACGATGCCAGCACCGCGGATCGTGTCGGCCGCTTCGGGTTGACGGGCGATGCCGTTGCCGGCCGAACCGCCGATCCAACCGATGCCGATGCCGGCGCCGATGACGGAGAGGCCAGCAGCGAGGCCAGCGCCGATTTGCGCGGAAGCGAGGATCATGGAAAGCATCTCGGAGTTACTCCTGGGTCAGTCGAATGGGAGATTGTGGATTCGATCCGCGTGCCGGTCAGTGCGCCGGGTGCAGGGACTCCTGCACGAACATCACGCTGAGGAAGACGAAGATGTAGGCCTGGAGGACGACGACGAACGACTCGATGATGTTGATGAACACCGCCATCACGGTCGTGACGATCGCCGGCAACCACGACATCGCGCTCACGTCGAGAAGCTTCGCGAACACGAAGATCATCCCGATGAACGAGTAGATCAGCAGGTGGCCTGCGAGCATGTTCGCGAAGAGTCGAATCGTCAGGGCGATCGGCTTCACGAACAGGCCGATGAGCTCGATGAGCGCCATCAGCGGGATCAGCGCAGCCGGCAGGCCGCTCGGCAGCAGGTGCTTGAAGTAGCTCCCGACACCCTGCTTCAGGATGCCGCCGCCGACCATCATGACGAAGGTGATGACGGCGAGCGCGCCGGTGACCATCGTCGTCGCGGTCGACGTCACCTGGTGCGGCACGAGGCCGATCATGTTCATCGTCAGGATGAAGAAGAACAGGAAGACGAAGAACGGCGCGAAACGACGGCCCTCTTCCTCCCCCATCGTCTTGTAGACGACTTCGTCGCGCAGCCAGTGCACCCAACCGCGCAGCACGCGATAAGGCCAACCGCCGATGTTCGGGTTGACCGCGAGCGGCAAGAACACGAGGCAGAGGATCGCGAGCACGATCAACTGGTAGAGGTTGACGTCGTAGAACGTCAGGAACGTCACCTCGCCCTCGCTGAGCTGGTGCGGCATGAGGTGCACGAAGTTGTTCGTGAAGAACTCGCCGGTCTCCATCTCGGTGATCGGCCTGACTTCGTGGGCGTGGCCGTCGTGGCCGTGCCCCTGCGCCGGCAGAGCGGTCCCGCAGATGAGAGCGACGAGGCAAGCCAGGAACAGGGTCGCTTTGCGCATCAAGAGCTACCTTCCGAGCCGTGGGCGGCGGCGGCCGCGGCGCGCCCACGCAGAAATCGCGAGATCGAGACGGAGCCGAGGACCTGCATCAGGCCCGCGACGGCGGCGAAGGTCAGCCCAAAGGCCGCGAGGCCGGGAAATTTCTCGTCTCCGAAAGAAAAAAGAACCATCCCGACGACGACGCAGAGGCCCTGCAAGCCGAGGTTGGAAGCGAGCCCGATCAGATAGAGTTGAGTCGTCCGCGCGGGATCGTCGTTCGGCACCGTGACGCAGCGCGCGAGGACCGCCAGGCCGAGCGCACTCGCGAGCACCGCGACGATCACGCCCGTCCACAGCGCGGTCAGCGCCGACTCCGGCACCTTGCCGCTGCTCGCGATCACCGTCACGACACCGATCGACACGAGCGCTCCGCCGGCGACGCTGCGCGCGATGCGCGATGCGTCGTACCGAACGACGGGCTGCGAAGCCTGGGGAGCCATGTCAGCGATCGGGGTCATCTTCGGGGGGCGACTCGGAACGAGTCGACTTCTGCGAGCGATCCTTGCCGAACGGCAGCAGGTCCGGGGCGAGGCGATTCAGCAGGCTGATGAAGCCACCGATGAAGCCCAGGACGATGCCGATCAGCATGAACAGGGGCAACGTGCCGAACTTCCCGTCGAGCCAGTAACCGGCCCAGCCGAGGAAGGCGGCAGACGCGACGAACGTCAGGGCCGCGCCGAGAGCGTCGGGACTGCGTTCGTTCGGCAAGGTTGCACCTGCAAAAGAGCGCGCGGAACGAGAGGGAGAGCCGCGATCCCCGCGCCGGGGGTCGCAACGCGCGCGGACTATAGATACAGGGCGCCTCGGTTCAACAGCGAACACGATTCCTGGTCCGAATCCGGCGTTGGGATTGCCTGGAGCGAGGCGTGGCGATCGGCCGCGCCCTCGAAGTTGCCAGAACCAAGCCTCCCAAAGCATGAATCCGACCCCGCTCCTGTCGCTCGTCTCGTTCTGCGGTCTGCTCTGCGCCGTGCCCGCCCAGACCGTCGTCTCCCCCGCCTCGCGCACCCTCGTCGAGGGTTCGGCCAGCACGTCGTATCCGCTCGGTCGTGCGGACGGCCGGTTCCAGCAGATCCACGCCGACCTGCCGCCGACGCTGACGTCGATCGTCGGCCATGCGTTCCGCCGCGACGCGATCTCCACCCGCGGGTCCATCGCGGCGTTCTCGGTCGACCTCGAAGTGCGAGTCTCGGTCGCGGCGACGACGCCCGCGACCGCTTCGACCACGTTCGCGAACAACCACGGACCCAGCCCGGTGACCGTGCTGCCGCGAACGATCCTCAACTTCCCGGCGACCGGCCGCCCGAACGCCGATCCGGCCCCGACGTTCGAATACGTGATTCCGTACGCGACACCGTTCTCGTTCCCGGCGGGCTCGACCCTCTGCGTCGAGACGATCGTCTACGGCAACACGACGAGCAGCGGCAACGACCGCAACTTCTCGCTGTTGCTCGACGCCCACGAACTACGCACCGACGGGAAGATCGACCAGCCCGGGTTCCGGTTCGGGACCGGCTGCGCCGCGCCCGGCCAATCGGCGACGCACTACGGTCGTCTGGACCTCTCGCGTGACAACGGCCTCGTCGACCTGGTCATCGAGTCCCGCAACGCGGCCGCGACGACGGATCCGACGCAACCGACGATGACCGCGCTGGTCCTCGGCACCGCGGCGATCTCGACGCCGTGGTCCTGGTTGCCGAACTGCACACAGTATTCGCCGTTCGATCTCGTCCTGACCCTCGCGGGCGTCACCGACGCAGCGGGCGACCTGGACGAGACGCTCGCCGGGTTCGAGGCGCTGCCGGACGGTTTCCGCTTCGTCGCACAGTTGGTCTCGGGCAATCTCGCGACCGGCGATCTGACGTTCGCCGACGCCAGCTGGATGACGATTCCGACGCCCGACCCGACGACGCTCCCCGCGGTTCGAATCTCTGCGGCGAACGACCACACGGCCGCGACGGGCAGCGTGTCGGCCAGCGTTCCGGTCACGATGTTCCTGTAATTCCCGGGCGCGGCCTCGCGTCGCCTGTCGCACCGGCTATGACGGATCCCTCAACCGATCCGACCGAGCCGTGACCGACAACCTGACCCCCCGCGAGATCCTCGCCGCCCTCGATTCCTACGTCGTCGGCCAAGACAAGGCCAAGCGCGCCGTCTCGGTCGCACTGCGGAATCGTTGGCGGCGCCGCCAGCTGGACCGCGAGATCGCAGCAGACGTCTATCCGAAGAACATCCTGCTGATCGGTCCGACCGGCGTCGGCAAGACCGAGATCGCTCGAAGGCTGGCGGACCTCTCGCGATCGCCGTTCGTCAAGGTCGAGGCCACGAAGTACAGCGAGGTCGGCTACCACGGCCGCGACGTCGAGTCGATGGTCCGCGATCTCGCGGAGTCCGCGGTCGCCATCGTCCGGCACGAGCACCAGGCGCGGGTCCGTGAACGGGCCGAGGAGCTGACGAGCGAGCGACTGCTGCTCGCACTGTGCGACGCGCGCGGCATCCGCACCCCGATCGGTGAAGGCCAACTCGGGTGGCGCGTCGACGACGAAGGGATGTGGCGTCCGACCACGACCGCCACAGGTGATCCGATCGACTTGGAGACGGACGCCAGTGCGCCCGAGCGCGAACGGTTGCGCGAAGAACTCGCCCGTGGCGCGCTCGACCACGAGGTCGTCGAGATCGAGGTTCGCGATCAGCGCACGCCGACGCTGAACATCATGGGACCGCAGGGCAACGACGCGATGGGCATCGACGCCCAGGCGCTCCAGGAGCTCTGGGGTCGGTCCCCCGGCGGCAAGACCCGCGTCCGCAAGCTCGCCGTGCGCGACGCCCGCGCGTTGATCCACGAGGAGGAGGCTTCGCGTCTGGTCGACGAGGAGTCGGTGTTCGCCGAAGCCCTCGAGCGCGCCGAGAACGACGGCATCGTCTTCATCGACGAGGTCGACAAGGTCGTCGGCGGTGGTGGCGATGGCGGGCCGGACGTGTCGCGCGAGGGCGTGCAGCGCGACCTGCTGTCGATCGTCGAGGGCTGTGCCGTCTACACGCGCTACGGCCACGTCCGCACCGACCACATGCTGTTCATCGCCGCCGGTGCGTTCCACTTCCACAAGCCGAGCGAGTTGATCCCCGAGCTGCAGGGCCGCTTCCCGGTTCGGGTCGCGCTGCGGCCGCTGACCGAAGCGGATTTCGTGCGCATCCTGACCGAGCCCAGGAACAGCCTGGTGCGGCAGTACACGCTGCTGTTCGAGACCGAGGGCGTCGACCTCCGGTTCACCGAGGACGGGCTTCGACGCATCGCCGAGCTCGCGTTCCGGGCCAACCAGACCACCCAGGACATCGGCGCGCGCCGCCTGTTCACGATCCTCGAGAAGTGCCTCGAGGACCTGTCGTTCCGCGCCGCCGAGATGCGTGGAGAGTCGGTGGTCGTCGACCGCGGACTCGTCGACTCCCAGCTCGGCGAGACCCCGGACGACGAGGACCTGATCCCCTACGACGTCTGACGAAGGCCGTCGCCGTCGCCCCGTTCACGCGAGTTCCTGCAGCGTTGGGTGCGCTGGCGTGGGCGCTTCGGATATACCCTGAATCCGCGGAACCTCTCGCCTCCGCGTTCGAATCAACCGAGCCCTTCGCTCGCGACCCGTCCAACTCGCTTGAACGACATCGACCCGAAGACCATCGAGCTCGCGCAGGCCGGTGACGCCGCCGCCAGCCGCGCAATCATCGAGCGTTTGCATCGACCCGTGATCGCGACCATCTATCGCTTCCTCGGCCCGCGTTTCCGGCACGAGACCGAAGACATCGCGCAGGACGTGTTCCTGAAGCTGTTCCGCGCGATCGAACGCTTCGACCCGAGCCGTGGCGTCAAGTTCACGACCTGGGCGTACACGTTCGTTCGCAACCACTGCTTCGACATCCTGAAGCGACGTCGGATCCAGACGACGTCACTCAACGGCGGGCGCGACGACGAGCGACCGATCGACCTGCCCGATCCCGCGGCCAAGCCGCCACAACAGATCGCCGAGACCTCCGAGCTCGGCGAGAAGATCGAGGAAGCCCTCGCCGGCCTGGGCAACGACCAGCGCATGGCGTTCGTGCTGCGCGAGTACGAGGGCCTCGACTACGCCTCGATCGCCGAGGTCATGGGAGTGTCCGAAGGCACCGTGAAGTCCCGCCTGCACCGCGCGAAGGAAGCGTTGCGCTCCCGGTTGCAGCCCTATTTGAGGAGCCGGGCATGAACGACGACCCGATCATCCAGCCGGTCGAGGGATTCCGCCCCGAGGACTGGACCTCGAAGATCAGGATCTCGTCGGACTTCGTCGATCGCACGTTCGAACGTGTCTTCGACGACCTCGACGAGATCGAACGCGAGGCCGCCCTGGTCGACGAGATCGAGCTACCGCGTGAGCTGCTCGACGAACTCGCCCCGCCGAAGATCAGCGGCGGTTTCGTCGAGCGCGTCACCGTCGCCGTCCAGAGTTCGCGCGAGACGTCGTGGAACGCGATGCTCGAGTCGTTCACGCCGCCCGAACCGACCGAGGACTTCGTCGACCGGACCTTGTCCGCGCTTCAGCTCGAGCGCTCGGGGCTTCGCCTGCTGGCACCCGAACCGGCCGCGCGACCCGTGGCGCCACCGAGGCGATCCCGCCTCCGACTCGCGCTCGCGGCCGCGGCACTGCTGGTCGCGGTGATCGCGTTCTCGTTCCTGGGACCCGGCGGCACACCCGAACGCAAGCTGCTCGTCACCGCGCAGCACTTCACTCCGGCGCCGTGGTCCACGGCGGTCACGACGCTGAACGAGCACCTGCACGGCGAACTCGCGTTCCACCCGGTGGCGTTCGTGCAACGCGGAGGCGGACGTTGAGCGCCTGCCGACCGGTCGTCGTCGGCCGTCTGTTCGTCGGCGCGCTCGTCTGCGTGCCGGCAATGGCCCAGGTCGACGCGAGCCTGAAGCCGGTCCTGTCGCGTGACCATGCGTCGAGGATGCTCGCAGCGCTCGACCACGCCGTCGACGCAGACGACTACGCGAGCCTCTTCGACCCGCTCTACCCGGACCTGCACCGGCTGCGCACCGAGTGGGTGCGGAATGCCCTCGCGGCCGCCGGTTCGGCGCGATCCGAGTTGCGCGACTTCGCCACGCTCGGCGACCGCGGCGTCATGCTCGTGCACACGACGTTCGGGGCCGACGCGACTCGGCTCGAGGTCGACCGCTACGTCGCATTCCGCGCCGACGGGCGCGGTCTCCGCGCGACCTTCGACGTCGAGGTCAATCCCAAGGCGCTGCCGGAAGCTCCGCTGAGCCGCGGTGACTACTCGAAGTTCGGCTGTCCGGCCTGCAACTACGTGATGCAGCCGGACGACGATTGGCTCGTCGTCCCACACGTCAGCGAGCGCGTCGGCTGTCTCGAGGCCTTCTCCTTCTACTCGCTCCACTCGCCGACATCGGTCGACGTGTCGGTGCACCTCATGACGGAGCAGACTCCCCGAGCCCTGCTCGAAGGCCTGGTCCGGGAGGAGACGACGAGTCGCGACGTGGTCGGCGAAGTCGAGCCGTGGCAGCCGACGCGCTATCGGAGCTCGACCGCCCCGAAGGGGTTGGAGGGCGCGCGGGTCGAGATCGCGAGTGCCCGCAGCGAGACGACGATCCTGCACGCGCTCCGGTTCGGACCGGTCATGTACCTGTTCGCGGCGGCGGGCCCCGGTGCCCACCTGGATGGCGAGCGAGGCCGCGTGGACGCGTTGCTCGACTCGTTCATGCTGCGCGAGACCGATCTCGGTCGCGTGCAAGCGACGGTGCGGCCCGTGATGATGCACACCGGTGGTGAGCTGGACGGCGCGGTGTATCACAACGAGCGGCTCGGACTCGACCTGCGCGGCCCCGACGGCTGGTCGTCGACGCTGCACTGCGGCGGTCACCTCGCCCACGTGTCCTGGTCGTGCCCCGAACACCGCGGACGCATGACGCTCCGCGTTCTCGCCCCACCACCGGGACGGATGGCGTGGACCGAACTGGCGGCCGACTCGTCGATCGACTGCTGCCTGGAGTCCAACCCCCTCACGGTGGAGAAGGACAGTGGCTGGCACCGCGCCGGTGCCGCGGGTTCCGCGCGGGATATCCGGTTCGCGCGCGATGCGGACGGCGCTGTGCGTCAACTGAGGGTGGTTCGCCCGGAAGACGGCGGCGTGCTGATCGTGATCGACGCCCAAGCACCGGCTGACGAACTCGCCGCGGTCGTTCGCTGCTTCGACAGCCTCGAGCGTCGCTGAGTCAATCGGACTTGCCGTCGGGCTGCACGGGTGCGGGCTGCGACGGCTGACCGTCGGCAGCCGGGTCGGACGATTCCGGTTTCTGCTGCGGCGCTTCGACGGTCTCGAGCGCCTGTCGGAGCACGTTGCGGACGCCTTCGATCACGTCGGCACGCGCTCGCAGCGCCGCCAGCTCCTGGACCGCCTGTTCGATCGCGACCCGAGTCTCCCTGATCGCGGTCTCCAGTCGTGTCCTCTCGGATTCCGCGTTCGCCAGGGAGTTGGCGAGTTCGGCGATCCGCGCGAGTTCCTGCTCGATCGCCGACTTCCGCGCCTGGGCGGCCTTGAGGTCCTGTTCGAGGGCCTGCACGGTCGTGAGCGCCTCGTCGAGCGCGCGCACGGTCTCGACCTGCACCTCGCGAACGTCGTGCAGCCGCCTGCGACTCTGCTCGAGTCGGTTGCGGCGCGATTCCAACTCGGTCTCGACGAGGAACTCGGATCGCGCGACGTCGACCGTCTCACCGGCTGCGGCCTTCTGCGCCGCCTGCACCCTCGCCTGACGCACTTGGTTCGAGCCGCCGGCGTAGCACCCGGACGAACTCAGCACGAGAAAGCTGAAAGCGATCGCGGATCTCGGGGTTAGCATGCCCGGCCCTCACGTGGCTCAAGAATGACTCGCATGGAACGAACTCTGATTCTATTCAAACCGGATGCGGTCCAGCGCGGACTCTCCGGCCGCATCCTCTCTCGGTTCGAGGACAAGGGCCTCAAGATCGTCGGCATGAAGCTCATGCAGATCACGCCCGAACTGGCCGCGAAGCACTACGAAGCCCACAAGGA
>JAGQQZ010000603.1 GCA_020425915.1 Planctomycetota bacterium
CCCGAACCGCCGTCGTGCTGACGACCGAGGAATGCGAACTCGATCGAGAGGCCATCGAACAGCACCTGTTCGAACGCTGCGGGTTCCCGCACTTCGAACGGAACGTGTTCCATCCCGACGACCTGCGAGGACTGTTCGGCCAGGGCATCGACCTGCGCTCGCAGCTCACGCGTGAGGATCCGCCGAATCCCGGGACGGCCGACGCGGTCCGAGAGTGGGCGCAACGGGTCACGACTGCCGAGGGAATGGTCGAGGACGGGATCGGCGTCGTCATGGTCGCGCCGAAGTCCGGCGTGTTCGACCGCGAACGCCGACCCCGCGCGACCGACCCAGAGATCCTCGACGTGCTGTGCTCGCCGCTCGTGCCGGCCGAGCCGCTCCCCCCGAAGGTCCGCCCGAGCGCCCGGTCCGGGCTCGTCGCTCGCGCGGTGTGCCCCGACTGCCGAGGGCCGCTGACGGACGATCCGCTCGCGTGCGCGAAGTGCGGCCGCGAGTTCGAGATCTCCGCGGGCACGGCCGACCTGACGGCCCGGGCGGACGCCGACGCAAACCGGACCGAAACCGCCCTGCGCGGGCGTTGGAACCCGGAGCGCGTCGCCACGGCGCTGGCTCTCCGTGCGCGGCTCGACCTGCCGATGGCGCTCACGTGTCGGCGCTGGGACTTCACTCGCGACGAGGACCGGCGCGGGTGGATGCCGAACGCCGACCTCCACCACGTCGAGCGTGGTGATGGCCCGGGTTGGCACTTCCAGTCGTCGCAGACGCCGTGGCTCGTAGGTCCGGGTATCGGATTGCGCGGCGACGCGATCGCGGCGATCGAGCTGACGATGCGGATCCACAACCCCGACTTCGATCGCGACGCCGGAGTCGGCCAGCTCTGGTGGCTGACCGAGGACGACACGGACTTCGGCGCCGACCGTCACATCGTCTTCCCGGTCGTCAACGACGGCGACGTGCACGATTATCGCGTTGGGCTCGACGCGCGTTCCGGCTGGACCGAGGACCGTGACATCGTGTGCCTGCGGCTCGACCCGGTGAACGGACCGTGCGCGATCGAGCTGCTCGCGTTCGAGCTCATCCCGCGATAGACCGAACGGATGGAGCCCCCGCTCCCATCGGGATCTCGGACCGCGGTCAAGCGATCCGGGATCGGGAACCGATCCAGGTCCTGTGAGCCAGCAAACGCCGATCGACCTGGATGATCTCCTCGACTCGACCGTCAACATTCCGACGGTCCCGTCGACCCTCTTGAAGCTGCGCGAGATCTGCGCCGACGAGAACTCGAACGCCGACGACGTCGCCGGCGTGATCGAGCACGACCCTGCGATCGCCGCGAAGGTGCTACGCCTGGTCAACAGCTCGTTCTATGCGCTGTCGACGCCGGTCAACGCGATCAACGCGGCGTGCACGATCCTCGGCCAGACCGTGATCAAGAACATCGTCGTCCAGGCGACCGTGCTCGACGCACTCGACTGCGATGGCGACTCGGACTTCGACGTGGACGCGCTGTGGGACCACAGCTTCAAGACCGCCGTCGCGACGCAGCAACTCGTGTTGGCGAGCGACCTGACGATCGGTCTGACGCGCGACGACGCCTACACCTGCGGCCTCATGCACGACGTCGGCAAGATCCTGATCAAGCAGAGCGCTCCGGAGGAGTTCGCAGCGGCACTCGCGATGAGCAAGCAGCGAGAGATTCCGCTGTTCGAGGCCGAGCAGGAGATCCTCGGTTTCACCCACGCCGAGGCAGGCGCACTGCTGGCCGAGCGCTGGAAACTGTCCGACGAACTGCGCGACGCGATCCGCTTCCACCATACCGGCGGCCTCGAGTCGCCGGCTCACGTCCTCGGTCTCTTCGTGCACGCCGCGAACAGCCTCGCCCATCAGGTCGAGACGGCACGCGCGTCCTGGCGCCCTCACCTGGCGGACGACGACGTGTTCGAGAAGCTCGAAGTCGACGCCGCTCGACTCGACGACATCCGCGCAGCGGTCACCGCGGCCAAGCTCGAAGACTGACTCGAGTCGACTGACTCGAGTCGTTGCGGACCCGCGCATCGACGACGTGCGGCTCCGCCGTCCGGCACCGTCACCGCACCGGCGGTGACGCACGCCGTCGAGCGTTTCAGGCCGCCGACTTCGGCGCGAAGCGCTCGAGCGCGAACAGCGCACCGATCAGGACCACGGCCGCGCCGATCGCGAGTGCGAACGGGCCCACGCCGAGCGTGTCGGCGAACGTGACCTTGCCGAGATCGGCCGTGGCGAGGATCGACGACTTCATCGCCGGGTAGACCTCGGCGTAGACGGCGGCGCCGAACAGCATCCCCAACACACCGGGGATCGCATGCCGCGAGCCGTCGCCGATCGCCGCGATTCCCGTGCCCGGGCAGTAGCCGAGCACGGCCATGCCGATTCCGAACAGCACGCCGCCGACGACATTGCCGAGCAAGACGGCATCCTTGACGTGCAGCCCGACGTCGAGTCCCGCGGCACGCATCCCGTAGATGCCGACGCCCCCGACGACGACGGCGCTCAGCATGATCTTCAACATCGTGAAGTCCTGGAGCAGGAACTGACGGACGATCACGTCGAACCGCGTCACTCCACCCTTCTGCAGCAGGAACCCGAAAACCAACCCGGTCAGTGCGCCGAGCGCGAGAGTTCCGGGCGACGCGAACAGATCAGCCAACATGGCGACCTCCCTTTCGGTAGACGACCAACGCGGTCACGACGCCCGCGACCAACATCGAGATCACGAACGTCCAGGACGACACGGCGAGCTGTAGTCCGCCGGAGATCCCGTGTCCCGACGTGCACCCTCCAGCCAATCGGGCACCGAACAGCATGACAGCCCCACCGACGAACGCGGCGCCGTAGCGCAGAGCCTTCGAATCCCCGAACCGCTCGCGCCACAACTCGGGCACGTATTCGCGTCGTTTCGACCCTGCGAGCCGCGCCGCGATCAGCGCGCCGACTCCGAGCAGGAGGACGAGGGCGAATTGCCATTCGAAGACGGGCTTCGGCTCGGCCGCCGTGCCCAGGTACTTCGCGAAGTAGGCGTTCTGTTCGACGTGCTCGGGAGCCGCGATCGACTCGAGCGCGCCGGCGGCCCGGACGAGCGTCGTCGACGTGCCGAGCGCCTTGCCCATGAATCCGAACGTGATCCAGGACAGGACGCCGATCGCCGCTCCGACGACGTAGGGAGACCAGCGCGGTTGCTTCCAGACTGAGGACATCTCGGTGACTCCGTTGAGGGACGGCCGTGAAGAGGCACGGCACATCCGGTCGGTTTCACCCGCGTCGCTCGGTCAGGGCACTTCGACCCAGAACCAGCCCCGCAGATCGCCCGGCTCGAAGCCGGTCGCCGCGTCGTCGGGGTAGCTCGCCGAGAGCGCCTCGCGAACGGGTGCTGCGATCCGCTCCGGCGGTCCGTGACACACGACGCAGTGGGGTGCGAGGCGGATCGGGTAGAGGGCTCCGAGCGCTCCGGTCGAGGACTCGAAGAAGCGCGGCGAGTCGGCCTTCTCTCGGACCGAGTCCATGGCCCAAGCAGGCGGCCGGTTGCGCGTGTTGCGGAGTTGGAACGAGGTCCGACCGATCGACACGCCGTGCTCCGCCGAGACCTCCGCCGCGATCGCCGGCGCTCGTTCCCGACAGACCTGGATCCCCTGCGCCGGCCCGCCGCTCGCGAGAGCCTGCTGCAGTTCGGCGAGCAGGGCTCCGCCGAGCGCATCGCGTGCCACCTCGGCCTTGGCGACGCGCGCCGCATCCGGCTCGGCCGTGGTCCTCCACGTCGCCTCCCCGGGGCTACACGCGCACAACGCGAGCGCACACAGGACCCGGCGAATCACGAGTCCTCGTCCTGTTGGTTCCAGGATTCCACGAGCGTCTCCCGCAGGGATTCGGGAAGCACTTCATCGGCCAACGAACTGCAGACCGACTGCGTCAGGTCCAGCGTCCCGAACACGGCCTTGCACCGCTCGCAGATGATCTCGTTCGCGTTCGGCATCTCGACGCCGCGATCGAGCGACTCCTGCTTGGCCTGGAGCAGATCCAGACAGACCTGGCGGGAGTAGGCCGGAGGCGGCAGGTCCTCGTGCGGCAGCCCGGACTCCAGCGCTGCGCGGAGTTGGAGCCGCGCGCGATGCACCCGCGTCTTCACCGTGGCCGGCTTCAGTCCGAGGATCGTCGCGGCCTCGGCGACCGAGAAACCGATGATGTCACGCAGCACCAGCGGCATCCGATAGTCGTCGGGGAGCTTCGTGATCGCCGCCTCGACGGCCTCGCGCTGCTCACGCCGAACCTGCGCGTCGATCGGGGTCTCCTGGGACACGACCGCGATGCTGGGCTGCCCGAACGGGAGCAATTCGTCGAGCGACGCGATCCGGGCGGGCTCGCCCGAGCGCTTGCGGTGCATCCGTTGGCAAGCCCGGCGCGCGATCGTGAACAGCCAGACGATCGGGTCCGAGCGTCCGTCGAACTGCTCCCACTTTCGCCAAGCCTGTACGAAGACCTCCTGCACGAGGTCCTCGGCTTCCTCCGGGTTGCCGCAGATTCGGCGACTCAGGCCGAACAGCCGGCCACCGTGCTGGTCGAGTAGCCGCGGGATCGCCTGCTCGCGGGGAATCGCCCAGGAGTCGGAACTGGGAGTAGTCACTCGGAGGATCGTAACGACGCGGACCGGACCGGCCAGTCTGGCGCGTCAGGAACTCGTGCGTGGTGCGCTCGCTTGCGATGTGCTCGGCTCGCGAGCGCTCGGATCGAAGGCAAGACGTGGGGGCTCCCCCCGTTTGCCCCG
>JAGQQZ010000604.1 GCA_020425915.1 Planctomycetota bacterium
CCCACCCGTTCAGTGGACGCACGGCACACGAATTGCTTCGATGGCCCCATGATCAAGTTCAAGCGAGTGCTCGTCCCCACCGACTTCTCGGAGCACGCCAAGCTGGCCCTCGACTACGCGGTGAGCCTGCCGTTCGAAGAGGGCGGCGAGTTGCTCCTCGTGCACTCGATCGAGCCGACCGTCTATCCGATCCATCAGGTGATCTCGCGGACGGACGAACTCAGCATCGAGAACCAGGTCCGCAAGACCTGCCAGATGCAGCTCGACGACCTCGCCAAGGAGGTCACGAACGTGAACGTTCGCACGCTGATCCGCGACGGCTACGCCTCCGAGGAACTCGTCGAGATGGCCGACGAGGAGGGCTGCGATCTGATCGTGATCTCGACCCACGGTCGGTCGGGCATCAAGCACCTGCTGATGGGCAGCACGGCCGAGCGCGTCGTGCGCAAGGCTTCGTGTCCGGTGTTGACGGTGCGCAAGCCGATGCCGCACCCGGAGTAGACGCCTGACCGTACGCTCGTCCGCGGCCCAGCGCCGTCATTGATTTTGCCCCCTGCCACGCGAGGATAGTCCGTCGATGTGCGGCATCGTCGGAATCCTCGGCATCGACGGTCGCCCCGTCGATCCGCTCGAACTCGAGCGGATGACCGACGCGATCGTGCATCGCGGTCCGGACGGTTCCGGCACGGCCTGCCGCGACAACGTCGGGTTCGGCCACCGCCGCCTCGCGATCATCGACCCGGAGCTCGGTGCACAGCCGATCTTCAACGACGACGAGTCGGTCGCGCTGACCTACAACGGCGAGGTCTACAACTACGTAGAGCTGCGCAAGGAGCTCGAGGGCGAGTTCCGATTCACGACCCACTCCGACACCGAGGTCGTGCTGCGCGCCTACGAGAAGTGGGGGATCGACTGCGTGCAGCGGTTCCGGGGCATGTTCGCGTTCGCGATCCACGATGCCCGCCAGCGCGTCGTCTGGATCGTCCGGGACCGGGCCGGCATCAAACCGCTGTTCTGGTACCGCGACGCGAATCGAGTCCTGTTCGCGTCCGAGATCTCCGCGATCCTGCGCACCGACGGGTTCCCGCGCGAGGTCGACGAAGCGGCTCTGTCGGGCTACTTCCGCTACCAGTACGTCCCCGCACCCCGGACGATCTACCGCGGGCTGCGCAAGCTCGAGCCGGGGCACTTGCTGCGCGTCGATCTCGACACGGGAGACGTCGAGGACCGGGAGTACTGGAATCTCGAGGTCCGCACCGTCGATCGCGACGAACAGGACTGGCTCGACGAACTCGCGGTCGTGCTCGACGACACGATCCGGATGTACGTCCGCAGCGACGTGCCGTTCGGCGCGTTCCTCAGCGGTGGGATGGACTCGAGCCTCGTCGCGGCGCTCATGCAGCGGCACCTCGACGAGCGCGTCCGGTCGTTCACGATAGGGTTCCGCGAGGAGGAACACTCGGAGTTGCCGTACGCGCGGGCCGCGGCCGACTCGATCGGCACCGAGCACTTCGAGCGCGTCGTGTCGCCCGACTTGGCCGAGGCGACGTTCGCGACGCTGGCGCAGCACTTCGGCGAGCCGTTCGGCGACTCGTCCGCGGTGCCGACGTTCTACGTCTCGCAGGAGGCGCGCAAGCACGTCAAGATGGTGCTGTCCGGCGATGGCGGCGACGAGCTGTTCGCCGGCTACAACAGCTACCAGCAGACGTTTCGGATGCTCGGGGAGAATCCGTGGCGTTCGCCGCGGCGGCTCGCGCGCACGGTCGATCGCCTGTTGCCCTGGCGGCGCCGCGGCACCGAACTCGATCCGTTCCAGGCAGACCACGATCGGCAGCGCGAGATCTTCCCGGCATCGGAGCTACGAGCGCTGCTCGCGCCGTCGATTTCCGTTGCTCCGGCCGCAGGGTTCCGCGTGTCGCCGCGGAGTGCGTTCCAGGATCCGCTCGCCCGCTTCCAGGCACAGGACTTCAAGACCTACATGGTCGACGACGTCCTGACCAAGGTCGATCGGATGAGCATGGCGAACTCGCTCGAGGTGCGGGTGCCGCTGCTCGACCACCACGTCATCGAACTCGCGTTCTCGCTGCCGACGCGGATGAAGATGCGCGAGAACGCGCGCACCGGGCAGCTCGACACGAAGTACCTGCTACGCCGTAGCTCGCAGCGGTTCTACAGCGAGGAGTTCCTCGCGCGACCCAAGCGCGGTTTCGGGATCCCGGTCGTCGAATGGTGCCAGGGCCCGCTGCGCCCGGTCATCGAGTCGGGCCTGCGCGCCCGCGACAATGCGATCTTCGACTTCGTCGACCACGGCTACGTGCAGCGGACGCTGGACGAGTTCTTCGGCGGGAGGGACGTGCTCGTCGCGCGCGTGTGGCTGCTGCTGATGTTCGATCTGTGGGGGAGGCACGTGCATGGCGCTGCTCAAGCGATCGGCTAGTGCGCTGCGCAACTACTAGCGCGCGAGTCGCGGTCGCGGCTTCCTCTCGCGAGTGCTCTGGGTCAGCCAGATGTTCGTGCGAGAGTGCTGGCTCCAGGCGTTGATCCTGACCGGGTTGGCCGGTCCCTGGCGTCGGTTCGTCAACCGCTCGCAGAGCATCCGGCCGATCGCCTGGTTGACGCAGCTCGCCGGCCGAGGCGTGCGAGTCGCGCGCGCGTTGGTCCGCAAGGTGCTGTGGGCGCCCCGCGCGTTGTTCCACGTCTGCCTGCGGAGCGTCTATCGCTTCGTCGCCGGCAACTTCTTCCGGCTCATGTACCCGGTCAACTACGCGCTGTCGATCCTGCTGCGGCGGCGCAAGTTCGACAACTCGGTGCTGCACATCTCGTACATGGTGCACATCCCGTGGTACACGACGAGGATCCTGCGCAAGCACGGGATGAAGGCGGACTACCTCGCCGTCGGCGGCGAGAGTCCTTGGTGGAAGCAGTTCGACCTGCACTTCCCGCGCAACTGGCCACCGCTGTTCTGGCAGGAGTGGTGGTTCTTCTGGAAGGTGATGTCGAAGTACGAGGTCGTCCACTCGCACTTCGGGATCCAGCTCTCGGCGAGCGGCTGGGAACTCCCGCACTTGAAGCGAATGGGTCGCAAGATCGTGGTCCACTACCGCGGCTGCGAGGTGCGCGATCCGGATGCGCTGCAGAAGCAGTTCCCGACCTGCAACATCTGTTCGCTCTGCGACTACAACGGCTCGGTCTGCGGCGAAGGTCGGGCGCGCGTCGATCGCGCGAATGCGGTCGGTGACGCGTTCCTCGTCACGACGCCCGACATGCAGGACTTCGAGCCGGGCGCGATCCACTTCCCGTTCTTCACCCCGGAGATCGACTACCGCGAGTACCGTGCGAGCGCGCCGCCGTTCGACGGTCGCCGTCCGCTGCGCATCGTGCACGCCACGAACCACCCCGGGATCGAGGGGACCGCGCGGATCCAGCACGCGATCGACCGCCTCGTCGCGCGCGGCTACGACATCGAGTTCGAGTTCCTCCGCGGCAAGACACCCGACGAAGTGCTGCGCGCGATCCAGTCGGCCGACCTGACGATCGGCAAGATGAAGATGGGGTACTACGCGAACACCCAGATCGAGAGCATGTTCCTCGGCGTGCCGGCGATCACCTGGGTGCGCCCCGAGTTCATGACGCCGGAGCTCGAGGCGAGCGGGTTGATCTTCAGCGATCTCGACGGGCTCGAGCAGACGATCGCCTGGTACTACGACCACCCCGACGAACTCGCGCACAAGCGCTCGATCGCGCGCCGCTCGATCCTCGAACTGCACGACAACGACCGACTCGCGGCCAAGTTGCGTCGGATCTACCGGGAGGTGCTCGGCGAGACCGTGACCGACGAGCAGGAGGCCGCATGGGCCGACCGGCCGCTCCGTGTGCTGCACATCGGCAACATCGCGGGCAATGCCTACTACAACGGCCGCCTGCTGCGTCGCCGCGGCGTGGAGGCCGACGTCCTCTGCTACGACAACTACTGGGTCATGTCGTCGCCGGAGTGGGAGGAGGCCGACTTCGAAGGCGTCCCGCAGGACCAGGGTCTACCGGACTGGAGCGAGGTCGGGCTCGGCGACTACGAACACCCGCGGTGGTTCGCGCAGGGGCCACGGGTGTTGGCGATGGACTACCTGATCGCCAAGCAGTCGACGCAGGGTGAAGGGTCGGAGCGAGCCTGGCGCGACCTCGCCGAGGCCCGGCGTCGGCTGAGCAAGCCGACGCCGCGACGCATCCATCGGGTCCTGCGCATGCCGGCCGAGTTCGCTCGGCGCGTGCTGCGCAAACTCGATCTGCCGCGTCGCCTGCGGCTCGACAACTACGAGACCGGTGCGGAAGCGACCCTGACGAAGCGCTTCCTCGCTCGTTGCGACGAACTCGCCGCGGACTTCGAGCGGCGGTTCCCCGACCGGGAGGACCGGCTCGCGACCGGCGACCTGACGCCCTACATGGAGCACATGGAGGCGTTCGAAGAGCTGTTCAGCTACTACGACGTCGTCCAGGCGTATGCGACCGACACGGTCTACCCGATGCTCGCAGGATCGGTGCCGTACGTCGGGTTCGAGCACGGCACGCTGCGCGACGCGCCGGAGTGGGAGTGGGAGTTCAAGGGACCGTTCTGGCCGAACCCGATCGGTCGCATCACGGCGTTGAGCTATGCGCGCGCGGACCACGTGTTCATCACGAACGCCGACTGCAAGTCGAGCGCCGAGCGTCTGGAACTCGCGAGCTACACGGGCATCCCGCACCCGATCGCGGACGACCTCGTGTTCCGGTTCGACGCGGTCGCGCGCGAGTCGATCCGCGCCGAGCTCGATGCCGATCATGTGTTCCTCTGTCCGATCCGCCACGACTGGGTCGAGAAGGGAACCGACCGCTACATCCGCGCGATCCCGGCCCTGCGCGAACGGCTCGGCGAAGGCATCCGCGTCCTGTTCACACCGTGGGGGCGTGAGATCGAGCGTAGCAAGGAGCTGATCGCCGAGCTCGGGGTCGAGGACCAGGTGATGTGGGTCGGGCCGTTCGGTGCCGTCGTGCTGACGCGCTGGCTGAGCGCGGTCGACGTCGTGTTCGATCAGCTCACCTACGAGTCGTTCAGCGGCATGACGCCGCGCGCATTGGCGTGCGGGACTCCGATCGTCGCACGGTACGCGCCCGACGGAGCGGCGTGGATGTTCCCCGAGCCGGCGCCGGTGCTCGACGCCTCGAGCGTCGAAGACGTCGTCGAACAGGCGGTACGCGCCGTCGATCCCGAGTTCCGCGAGCGGTTCCGACGCGACGCGCGCGCCTGGGTCGACGAGTGGCACAGCTCGCTCGGGATCAGCGACACGCTGTTGCGCGTCTACCACCGCATCCTCGATCGGCAGGACGCGGGCATCCTCGAACCCTGCGAGGCGAACGGTGACGTCGCGAACCGACCGTCCCCGACCTCGACGACGGACCCACGTCCGGCGACAACACCGTTGCCGGTGGGTGACCCCGCCACGAGAATCGAACAACCGGCAGACGCCGGACGAGAGGCACGAAGACAGTGAGACCGGCAGCGATCGAAGACGAGGTCATGGGCGCGAAGCTCGACCTCGAAGTGTTCGAGGAGAAGGGGGAGCACGTCGTCTCGGGCGTGCTGCGCGGCGCCGACGGCACCTGGTTCCCGGTGCTCGACGGCGTGCCGTGCTTCCTGACCGGGACGCTGCGGCCGGACCTCACGGAATTCGCCGCGCGGCACGGACTCGCGTACGACGCGTCCGAGGGTTCGGCCGCGCAGGCCGAGCAGAAGCTGACCAACCAGACGTTCTCGGACAAGTGGCGTCGCTTCAAGCAGTACGGCCTCGAGCCCGACCACCAGGACTTCCTGTTCGAGTGGTACACGAAGAAGCTCGGCCTCGCCTCGCGCGACGAACTCGTCGCGTTCTACCGCGCCAAGCGCCGCACCCTCGAAGTCGGACCCGGGTCCGGGTTCAACAGCGCGTTCATGGCGAAGTGCGCACCGGCCGCGAACGTGTTCG